>DAOTUR010000736.1:0-26284 GCA_034436915.1 Anaerolineae bacterium | reverse complement strand
GACAAAGTTAGAGAGCGGTTTTGTGTGAACGACACGGACTTAGACCCTCAGCCTGTTTAATCGTTCACCGCAGAGTTCGGAACTGGAAGGTCATCCCGAAGTGCCTCTGTATTCGCCCCCAACGTAGGCTCTGACATCAAGCCTGAGTCTGGTCAACCTGAGCATTATTCATGCTCCCGGCTTCAGCCGGGGGTCGTTGACGTTGATGTCTCCCGATGCGCGATTCATGGCTCAGTCTAGCACAAAGTGACGCGGTGGGGTGGTTAAGGGGTCTATACACTCGCGTGATGAGCTGACTGAAATCCGCTAATGAGAGAAAGTTCCATCCTGATTTTCTTTCTCATCCCGATGACTCTAATCCAGCACACGGGCAAAGAGGCATTTTAGATAGGCTCCTTCTGGAAAGGCAATCGGATGATCGAGCGCGTGACCTGTGCGCTCAATCTCCTCAAGACGATAGCCTGAGCGCTGCGCTGTCTCAAGCACTGTCTCGAAGAAGACCGATGCTGCAATCCGTGACGAACATGACGCCATGACAAAAATTCCCGGCGGTGTCACCAGCGGCAGCGCGAGGCGCACCAATTTTTGATAGGCATCCAGCGCCCGCGAGATCTGGTCGCTGCTGCTGGCAAAGGTGGGTGGGTCGACAATCACCATCTCAAATTGGCGGCGCTGCTGGCGCAAACGCTCCATCACCTCAAAGGCATCATCCGCGATCACCTCATAGCGGGCGGCAGCCACCGCAGGCAGCGCCTGATTCAGGGCGAAATTCTGCTGCGCGGCGGCCAATGCCGGCGCACTGATATCAACGCTCAACACCTCTGTCGCGCCGCCCGCCGCCGCTGACAGCGAGAAAGCTCCGACGTAGGAGAAAACATCGAGCACGCGCCGCCCCTGGGCCAATGCCCGCACCCGCGCCCGATTGTCGCGTTGATCGCAGAAGAAGCCCGTTTTGTGGCCGTGTACCACGTCGACAGCAAAGCGCAGATTGTTCTCTGAGAAGATCAGCGGGGCAGAGGGCTGCTCGCCATACAGCAGCGCGCCATCGCTAAGGCCATAGAGTGTGCCTGCCTGTAACTGTCGGCTGAGGCGCAGGATGATGTGACTGACTCCGGCCTGCTGCACAAGACCTTCCACCACCATCCGCAGATAGGGCAACCAGATCGCGCTGTACAGCTTGAGCACAAAGGTGTCGGCATAGCGATCCACGATCAAGCCGGGGAAACCGTCATTCTCGCCATGAATCAGGCGGTAGCCTGTTGTCCCCATTGTCGGCAAAGAGGCCCGCCGCTTGACAGCTTCGGCAGTGCAGGCCGCGAACCACTCAGCATCAATACGAACGGATGACCCCTGATGCAAAATTTTGACGCGGATCGGGGAGGCGGGATCATACAGGCCAACGGCCATGAAACGATCCTTTTTATCGAAGACGACCGCGAGATCGCCTGCCTGTCCCTCATAGCTCTGGCGCGTGATGGAATCGCCAAATAACCAGGGATGGCCCTGGCGCAGGATGCGTTCGGCATTGGGCGTGATATGGAGCGCAATCCGCCGTGTGGTGGGCTGAGGCAGTTTGTCGAGCAGGGTTGAGATCATCATATTTTTCGTCAGAATCAGAGTGAACAGCGCGTTGAAGATGTCATATCTCGCGTTGGCTATTGTGCCTTCGGGCGTGGGTCTTGTCGATATGGCATTCACAAACACAGTCATGTGAGCGAGGATTCGCTCCTCACTGATCCATCAGGCGCTTATTGATAGGGCGTGCCGCGCCAATCGACGGGCAAAATACCGGGCTTGGGATGACCGCCGATGGTATCCCAGGGCATGACGTTGGGCTGTGTCCAATCGAGTTTGCGGGCATAGGTACGCCCGATGGCCTCTAGCAACTCAATCTCGGCGGAACTCACGGAATCCAGGCCCAGGCGCGACGGATCGGGGCGGCCTGTCATGGGGATGCCGAGCTGTGTCTCGACGCTGCCGCGTGTGAGATAGGGGTTATAACGGCGAATATCGCTGCGTTTGAAAATCGCCCGTGAGACAAACGCCTGTTGCAGGGCGGCATCGTCAATCGCCTCGATGATCAGATACTCGACCCAATCTCGCAGCCACCAATTTTCTGCCTCACTTTCGCCGCGTGTGTCAGGCGTATAGCCTGTGCCGAGCGACACATGCAAAATATCCTCTTCCTTCCAGCCAATATACTCAACCGCCTCAACATGCGCCCCAAACGCGGGATTGCCGTAAGAGCCAACGGCTCCATCGACAAATTTATTGAGTACAGGCGGGAAATAGATGGGGGCCGCAGCGCTCGCCGCCACTGCACCGGAGATCGGCCAATCAGCGAACGCAGGAGCGCCTTTGCCCGCGCTGACCACATAATAGGTATTGCCCGTGCGGACATCTTTCGTCGTGAGATAAACGATGGGGGCGGTGAAATCCCGCATTTTGCGCCCCTTCGTATAGGGCAGCAGAGCCTCCACAAACGGTTCCAGTGGATAGAGATATCTCAGTCCGTTGAGCAGATAGCGAATCCACAGGCCCAGATCGCGCTTCGGGAAGGCTTTAGGCAGACGATCTTTGTAGACCTGCGTCAGGATATCCTGGGCACTCATATGCAGGCCCAGACCCGCCGCAATGATGGCTCCGGCGCTTGTCCCCCCAACCATATCGAACAGCTCATAGGTAGGTTTGCCCGTCATGGCTTCCAGTTCGGCCAGCATTGCGACGGTGATCAGGCCGCGCATCCCGCCACCATCGAGCGACAGCAGGGTCTTCTTCCCGTCCGGGTTAAAATTCAGCACCATTTCGATCCCCTTTGCAGGTCTTGATACACATCACAAGTGTATAGAAAGCCCGCTTGATGAGCGAATGGTTTGAGGACTGTTATCGAAGGGGAGGACGAACAAAAGAAGGGTTGCGCGTCACAGGGCGAGGTGTCTCTACCCTGTGACATGATTTAGACGATTAGCGGTGCATCATGCGTGTCATGAAGACGCGGGTCATCACATCCGGGCGGAATAGAAGGGTGGGCGCATCCAGCATGTTTTGCACACGGTAGAAGATATCCGTCACAGCTTTGTTGTGCAGGGTCGCCCGCATCACCTGCTCAATGTACCACTGCATAAAGCGAGTCACGGTGTCGGCTTTATCATTGGGGAGCCAGCGCCGATCTTCACCACTTGCCAACTGCCAGGGCATGGCAACAACATTGGCGACGCGCTTCTGGAATGCCTGCGCCAGACCTGTAAAATCACCCACCTCATGGGTTTTGCGATGTTCTGTGATGCAGTTCGCCAGTTCCACGCTTTCCATGCTGGCGACGCTCATGCCCTGGCCGTACATCGGATTGAAGGAGCACACCGAATCGCCCATGAGCAGGAAATTTTCCAGGTAGCGCGGCAGCTTTTCGTAATAGCGCATCCGATTCTCTGTACGGCGGTAGCCATAAATCGGTGACATCGGCTTGGCGTTTTTAATGGCGTCGTAGAAATCCGTTACGGGAAGATTGCGAGCATATTCCATAAAGCCTGCTTCATCGGTGGGCGGGTATTCGCCGCCTGCTCCGAGTAGCACCACCTGCCACAGGCCGTTTTCCATCGGCAGGATAAGTCCGCCACGCTTGCCCGCCGGGGCTGTCGGCTGTATCATAATCATCTTCCAGGAGGCTTTGAAATCCGCTGAAGGTTCATAAATACGCGAGGCATAGCCCGCCAACCCGTTTACGATGACCTCTTCGGGGCCTTGATAACCAACCGCTTCCAGCCATTCTGGGGCATGTGAATCGCGTCCGCTGGTATCCACCACAAGATCGGCGTCGAGGGTCGACTCCGCGTGGGTGGTGCGGCTTTTCAGTTGAACCCCTGTGGCACGTGTGCCAGTCTCGTCCACGCACAGGCCCATAATTTCTGTTTCCCCGATGATCGTGACACGTGGGTTTTGCGACATACGGCGGTAGATCGCCGCTTCGAGCATGGGACGACTGCACGCAATCGATTCGATGTCTGACCGATATTCAGGCCGCCATCCACCAAAAATATAAAAGCGTGTGTCGCTGCCAAAATTCATCCACTCGGCACTTCCGCTACGGAGATCACTTGTAAGACCGGGAAAGTGCTGTTCCATAATATTGAGTCCGCGCCGCAGGATGGCATGGGCATGGTTTCCCTGGGGTACGCCTTTACGCACCTGGACTTTGTCGCTGACCTGATCGCGGTCAATGACGGTTACTCGGTCAAACGTCTGGCTCAGAACATGTGCTGCGGTAAGTCCGCCGATACTGCTGCCAATAACAATTGCATGGCTCATGATTTTTTCCCACTGATAAATTGATAATCTGCGTTATAGAGCGAACGCCGCTGCTAGGGGGATTGTTCCTTCTGAGCCGTATAGAACCTATAAACAAAGAGTGACAAGAGTATAAAAAGGGTCAAAACCTGGAACTTTAGGTGACACAGGGGCCTGAAATAGCTCATAATGGAAATAATGTTTTTGTTAAGGAGTGACTTCTATGAACACATTCTTGCCTGAAACTGCTCCCAGGGACAGCAGTTTTGCAGCCCGATTGATGATTGGACTGCTGTTTCTCATTCCGGCCTGTATCCTTTTGTTTCGCGTCCAGCTTTCGCCCGCGATAGAAACCGTGCGGATGAGCACTCAGAAGGTGAGCATCGTGAGTGCATCAGAGGCTCAATACGTGGGGATGGTCAATTACGATAAGATCTTCAGCGATGCCGCTTTTCAACAGGCGGCAGCCTATACGCTGATGATCGTGTCGGTTCGTTTTTTGATTGTTGCCATCATCCCGGTGCTTGTTGGCACGATGATCGGTGTCCAACGGTTCGAAGGTCGCGTCTTGAATCAAATCCTTCTCGCACTCATGAGTGTGGTGATATCGCCCGTTGTGATCGCCATATTATGGAGCCTCTTCGTAGGGCCATTATGGGGTCGCACACCCTCGCCGCTTCAGCCGCTGCCAGAGTGGATGATGCTGAGCAGCAAATCCGGGGCGCAAACGTCCTTGATGTTTGTCGATGCCCTCATCACGATGGGGATTGCGGCGGTTGTGGGTGGAACCGCTTTCATGGCGGTCATGCGTGGTCGAGCAATCAGACGATCTGTTACGCTGGCCGGGGTGGGGGTGTGGCTGATAGGGCTTTTCCTGACACTCGCCAGTCCGCTCCATACATTCGATCTGCCTTATGTGCTTACACAGGGTGGGCCAGCAAACTCGACCCTGACGGTGATGCTGTATCTGTATCAGAATGCCTTCCAGAGATTCAATTTTGGCCCTGCTGCTGCTGTTGCCACCCCGCTGCTGGTGCTGGCTGTGGTGATGAGTATTTTTATCTGGGCGGTGATCACATTTTTCCGCCTGCGCTTGATCGTTGTGCCGACATCACGCCCAACAGGTACGTCGGGCCTGCTGTCGCTACTGAGCCTGCCCATGCTGATCCTGATGGGTCTGCCACTTGTGGGCTTGATGCTGTGGGGTGCAAGGTTGGTCTCGAACAATCCATTTGTCTCTGATTCAGAGCAAGCGATTGATACGATGAAGTTGTTTATGAACACAATCTCCGGCCCCTGGTTGGCGATCTGGGCCATACAGATTCCGGCGATGTATCTGGCCGGGATGTCGCTGGGCTTTCTGAAACCGATCCATCGAATTGTGTCGCACATCCTCTTTCTTGTGCTGTTGCTGATCGCCTTCATCCCGGCGGAGGCGCTCATGGTACAGTGGTTCCAGATGGCCCGCGAAGCCAGAGCGCTGAATACGACCTTCATTCCTGGCTTTGCGTGGCTCTCAGGCACGTTCAGCCTCGTGGTCTTCAAGATGTTCTTTGAGGGGGCTTTAGAGAGCTTTCGAGCAATGCGACAGACACGTACCGTAAGCGATGCGTTCCTACGGGCGGTCTTCCTGCCATCGCTGCCGATTGTGCTGCTTGTTGGAGCCGTGTTAAGCTTTGCCAGCGTCCAGAGTTTGCTGTGGCCGATGATCGTCAGCCAGCAACTCTACACGATCCCCCTCCAACTCTTGAACTTACGGTCTCAGTTTACGGCAGGATCAGACAAGATGGCTGAATTGGCGCTTTCGTTCGTGAGCACGCTGGCGCTGATATTTGTGCCGATTTTTGCGCTGCTGCACATCTTCGTATTGGATCGTCTGGCAATTGTGGCCGGGCCACCGATTGATAGCGATCTGCTCATCATGGGAACGGAAAAGCCCAAGCGTGACGCAGACATGAGAGGAGATATGTGATGGGCCGTTTACTCACAACTTTTGGGATCATTCTGCTGATCGTTGGAATGGGGGGAACGGTTGTCAATATTGTCGCCCCATCATCGCTTGCCAGCCTGACAAAGGCGCTTGCTAGTTCGCCTACGAAAGAGCAGTTGTGCAAAGCAGGTGAAGAGCTTGTCGAAACATCGGGCGCATCTGCGTATACCCCCGGACAGGGCTACGGCCACAGCGTTCAATATACCTGTGTCAACAGCGCAGGAGCCCGACGCGATGTGACAGGAAATTTTGTAAGCGGTCTTGTGGGACAAATTCCCTCGTTTGTGTCTGGCATTGGAATGCGGTTTTTGTGGAGCGGTCTGATCACAATGGGCATCATCCTACTCATCATCGGCCTGATCGTCTCACGGTTGCGAGGCGGCGTGTCGCGGGCCTCTTATGCCCAAATCTATATCAATGGGCAGCCTGTCACCCCGTCGCAGACTCAGGGATGGTCACGCGCTGTGTCTTCATCGGCTGGCAGTCTCATAGAGACGCTGCGCCAGCTTGAGGAGGCCCACAAAGCCGGGCTATTGAGCAGTGATGAGTATGAACGTCTGCGCCAAAAAGCCCTGGACAATCTGAAGTAGGATCTTTGCGTGGGGCATTGCTCGCCAAACTACACTTAAAGAAGGACACCTATGATCACCGAACAGCCCAATCCCAAATCACAGACGATTGACCAGATGTCGACCCGCGACATTCTGGAGACAATCAATAACGAAGATCAGCGCGTGGCATTGGCGGTGCGCGATGTAATGCCCAACATTCGTGAAGCAGTAGACGCGATTTATGAGCGCATGTCACGCGGTGGACGCTTGATCTATACAGGTGCAGGCACAAGCGGACGCCTGGGCATTCTGGATGCTGCTGAGTGTGTCCCAACATTTGGCACACCGCCGGAGCTGGTGGTGGGCGTGCTTGCGGGCGGCGAATATGCGATTCAGCATTCAGTGGAGGGGGCGGAAGATCGCGTGGAGAGCGGCCTGAATGATTTGAGGGCGCTCAAACTGACAGAGCGTGATGCGGTCATCGGCATTGCAGCTAGTGGCACAACCCCCTACGTTCTTGGTGCACTCAACTATGCCTCACGGATCGGGGCGCTCACGATTGGGCTGGCCTGCAACAATCCCGCGCCTGTGCTGGACGCAGCTCAGATCAAAATTGGGGTGCTGGTTGGCCCCGAAGTGATTACAGGCAGCACCCGCATGAAGGCCGGCACAGCGCAAAAGCTGGTGCTCAATATGATCAGCACCGCCGTCATGGTCAAGCTGGGCAAGGTGTATGGCAATCTCATGGTGGATATGAGCACGAGCAATGAGAAATTGGCACGGCGGGCGCGGGGCATCGTGCAGGAGGTCACAGGTGTCGATACTGCCCGTGCCGATCATCTGCTGCGGGCGGCAGGCGGCAGTGCCAAACTTGCGATTGTGATGCAGCTTCGCAATCTGGACGCTGCCGCTGCCCGCGCCACACTTGAGGCAGCGGATGGGCAGCTACGGCGAGTGCTGGAGGAACATCCCAGGCCGTGATTGTCTCTCATGGCCTGACGATATTGGGGCATTAGATCCATTCCTGCTTTTCTGTGGGAACGGCCATCTCACTCTCAACATTGCCTGAATGGGCGGTGGATTTAGGTTCGATCATCATGATATAGGTTTCGTCAGCGGCGAGTGTACGATGCTTAACCCCTTTGGGGACGATGAACATTTCGCCTTCTCCCAGATGGATCGCTTGATCTTTCATTGCGATTGTCAGAACGCCTTTAAACACGAGGAACAGTTCATCTTCCTGTTCATGGCTGTGCCAGACGAAATCTCCCTGGATTTTTGCGATTTTGACGTACTGGCCGTTCGCTTCACCAATGATTTTCGGTGTGAAATGCTCATTGAACAGCTCATATTTTTCAGCGAGATTGACTTTTTGCATGAGGCTGACCTTTTAGAATGGTGCGAACATCTTATTTTAACCTGAGTTTTGGATTGCGCTTTCACTCCTCACCACCCGCTTCCTCTCCTGAGAAGGGGAAGGCGAGCACAAACAGGATGAACTTTGTGCAGGGCCGTGTGATAGCACGAAAAAGGGTCGCGACGCTTCGGGATCGTGAAAAATTTAACCATGTGAAACTTTTATATTTTTCATGTGGAGATCACGATTGACCGTATAAAAACTTCGGTTTACCTCGCACAAATTTCTCTTCACAGTCCTTGATAGAGTCTCGATTAACCCCATGCGTCGATATACCCATGTCGTTCTGATATAGTGATCTCCAATGTGTATATCTGCTCTGTAGGAGTCTTGTATCGTGGTTGCTGCCTTACTCATTTCCCTCCGTGAAGGTCTCGAAGCCTCACTGATTATTGGCATTGTTTTTGGCTATCTGAGAAAAACAGGCCAAATGCATTATCAGCGCTATGCCTGGGCGGGCGTGATTGCCGCAGTGCTGGTGAGTGTACTCACGGCTGTCGGCATTCAGCTCATCGGTGCTGAACTTGAAGGACAGGCGGAACAGCTTTTTGAAGGCGTCATGATGCTTCTGGCTGTCAGCGTCCTCACCTGGATGATCTTCTGGATGCGCTATCAATCCCGCGCCTTGAAGGGATCAATCGAATCGGAATTGGCAACCAAGTCCAGCAACCCACGCGGATTGTTTGCTGTGACATTCTTCGCCGTTGTGCGGGAAGGCATCGAAACAGCGCTTCTTCTATCGGCGACAGCCTTCATCGCAAATGGGGCGGAAACCGTCATTGGAACCCTCATCGGCCTGGGCATTGCCGCCATTATCGGTGTTCTGCTGTATGCCTCAGTAGTGCGTCTCAACGTTCGCATGTTCTTCAATGTGACAAGCATTATGCTGCTGTTGTTTGGCGCAGGCCTGTTCGTCAACAGTCTACATGAATTTCAAGAGGCGGGTGTGCTTTTGACGCTTCGCGCTCATATGTGGGACACCAGCGCTATTCTGAGTGAAGACTCGCCGATTGGCCTCATCCTCAAGACCTTGTTCGGGTATCACAGCAGCCCGTCGCTGGTAGAAGTCATCGGCTACATCGGATATTGGGTTTTCGTTCTGCTGGGTGTCCCCTGGTTGGTCGAACGCCGTTTGAAAACAACCAATTCCGACGTGCCGTTACAGCGCTTAGAGAGCGCTCGTTAGTCATCACCGAAGACAAAAATTTCTGACCGCCAAACGCATAAAGCAGCGGGTGATCTCAAATCGCGCATCGATTTACGCGCCATGCGGAATTCAGCCGAACTGAATGAGATGGCAGCATCCTTCAATATGATGTCCGTCTCGCTGGAACAGGCCCGCGAAGGACTTGAAAATGGTGATGGCCGAAATGCGGAGCCTGCTGCTGGAACTTCGTCCCGAAACGATCCTCAGAACCGGCCCGCAGCAGTTGTTCGAACAACTGCTGCGGGCCGTCAAATGATCAATACTGAGTTCGTGAGTGAGGGGGCAGAACAACAACTCCCGGCTGAAGTTCATGTTGCGTTCTATCGCATCGCCCAGGAAGCTATGAACAATGCCATCAAACACAGTCAGGCCACCCAAATCAGCATGACTCTCACAAATACAACGGCTGTGACCCGCCTGACCATTGCAGACGATGGCACAGGTTTCGATGTGATCCAGTTGAGTGCGGGCATGGGGCTGTATACCATGAAGGAACGTGCTGTAGCGCTGGACATGTCGTTTGATCTGCAAAGCGAGATGGGCGCTGGAACACAGGTAATCGTCGCCTGGAATCAGGAAGAATAACGCCTCTAGCCAGGCGATTGTGTGCTAGAACGCAGCATCAGACGCGGTTTAATCACGTGCTGGGTGAGCGTCACAGTTGGGTTGTTGATCTGTTCGATGAGACTCTCGACGCCAAGCTTGCCCAGGAGATCAAAATCCTGCCGCACCGTTGTCAGCGGCGGGCTAAAGTAGCTGGCTTCTGCAATATCATCAAATCCAACCACTGAGACATCCTGTGGTACACGCCGTTGTCTCTCCCGCAGCGCGTGAATCGCGCCGAGCGCCATTTGATCGTTACCCACCACCAACGCTGTAAAATACTCGCCGTTCTCAAGAAGCTGGCGGGCCGCTCTGTAACCGCTCTCCGCCGTCCAGTCACCTTCGATGGATGCGCCAGGGGTTAATCCTGCGCGATCCAGCGTCTTGAGCCAGCTTTCATGCCGCGCCAGCGCATCAAACCACACCAGAGAGCCGCTGATTTCACAAAAATGTCGATGCCCCAGATCAATCAAATGCTGCGTGATGAGGCGTGCGCCTTCCTCCTGATCGACTGTGACAGACGGGATATCCAGACCCATGCCAACGCCCACCATCACCAGCGGGGTAGTGCCACAAAGCGTCTGTAATGCCTCATAGTTGGTGCTAATGAGAGGGGTAATCACCAGCAGGCCATCGATCTCCCAGCGGCGGATATAATTGATCGCCGTGTGGAGACTCGTCAGCTCTGTATCATTGACATTGGCAAGAATGAGATCATAGCCAGCGGCGCGGCTGGCCTGCTCAATATTAATGACCATCTGGGCTGGGCCATAGTTGTTGAGGCCGAAGGTTGTCATTGCCAGTGTGTGCGATTTTGTCCCGGCGAGGCTCTGGGCAGCGCGATTCGGACGATAATCCAATTCTTCAATCGCTTGCTGGACGCGCTGACGGGTCTCTTCCGACACATAAGGATGATTGTTGATCACACGCGAGACTGTTTGATACGAAACACCCGATAGACGAGCCACATCATGAAGCGTATTGCGCCGAGAATCCGTCATAAAAGGGCCTACTGCTTATCACTTATAAGTAGATGATGCCTATCGTAACGTTGTTGACAAGCCGCAAGATCGTGTGTTATAGTCTCTGTGAACGTTCACATATTACCATTCTAGCACGGGATTCATCTTTTCGTAGGATTTTTATGTACACAATTGGTATTGATTTTGGTACTGAATCCGGGCGGGCGCTCTTGGTGGACGCTCGTGACGGACGTGAGATTGCTACGGCTGTTCACTCTTACAGTCATGGGGTGATCGACGCTCATCTGCCGCATAACACGCAGCCGCTACCGCCCGATTGGGCGCTGCAAGACCCTCTCGATTATATCGAGGTCATCAAGGTCACAGTGCCGGCTGTCCTTAAAGAATCTGGCATTCCCGCTGATCAGGTCGTCGGCATCGGTATCGATTTCACCGCCTGTACCATGCTGCCAACGCTGGCGGATGGCACACCGCTTTCGACGCTTCCACAGTGGCGCGATAATCCTCACGCCTGGATCAAACTCTGGAAGCACCATTCCGCGCAGCCCGAAGCCGACCAGATCAATGACACGGCCCGCCGTATGGATGAGGGCTGGTTGGAGCTTTACGGGGGAAAGATTTCCTCAGAGTGGTTTTTTAGCAAGGCGCTGCAAATCTTGCAGGAAGCGCCGGATGTGTATGCCGCGTCCGAACGCTTCATTGAGGCAGCGGATTGGGTCATCTGGCGCTTGACAGGGGTCGAGACACGCAATGCCTGCACAGCCGGATATAAGGCGATGGTACAGGGCGGCGATTACCCCTCGCGTGACTATTTCGCAGCGCTGAATCCTGATTTTGCCGATGTTGTCGATCAGAAGATGGGCCGCACCTTTGCCAACCTGGGTGATCGGGCAGGTGGGCTGACTGCCGAATTCGCACAGATGACGGGCCTCAAGGAAGGCACAGCCGTCGCCGTCGCCAATGTGGATGCCCATGTCACGGCCCCGGCGGTCAAGGCCACGCGCCCCGGCGTGATGGTGATGATTATGGGCACATCGACCTGTCACGTCCTCAGCGGCGAAGACCTGCAAACGGTTGAAGGCATGTGTGGTGTGGTGCGCGATGGCATCATCCCTGGCTATTACGGGTATGAGGCCGGACAGAGCGGCGTTGGCGATATCTTCGCCTGGTTCGTCAACAATGCTGTGCCGCCGGAATATCACGAGGCGGCCCGCGCTGCCAACATGGATTTGCATCAGTACCTTGAGCAGGAAGCCGCCAAACAGCGCGTAGGTGAACATGGCCTGCTGGCACTGGACTGGTGGAATGGTAATCGCTCGACGTTGGTCGATGCAGACTTGACCGGGTTGCTGGTGGGCGCAACGCTGGCGACCCGCGCCCCGGATATCTATCGCGCTCTGATCGAAGCCACTGCCTACGGCACACGCATGATCATCGAGTCGTTTGAGGCACACGGTGTAGCGATCAACGAACTCGTGGCCGCAGGCGGGCTGCCGGATAAAAATGCGCTTTTGCGCCAGATTTACGCCGATGTCACAGGTCGCCCGTTGAAGCTGGCGGGATCGACCCAGGCTCCGGCGCTGGGGTCTGCCATGCACGCGGCGGTTGCGGCAGGTCTTTATCCCGATATTCATGCGGCGGCAGAGACGATGGGCAAGCTGAAGGATGAGGTGGTGGAGCCGATCCCCGCCAATAAAGTGGTTTATGATCAACTGTTTGCCGATTACAAAACGCTGTATGACTATTTTGGACGTGGCACAAACGACGTGATGAAACGGCTGAAACAACTGCGTCGTGCATAGGCGTTGTGCAAATATCACCTTAAAAGGCGCAGCGTGCTGCGCCCCTACGACCCGTCATCAATCTTGTTAGCCTCATCGAGGAAAAAACTATGCAGCTAACAGCCCTCCGTGAGCAGGTGTGCCTCTTGCACGCCGAGCTTCCTTCGAATCATCTTGTGGCCTGGACGAGCGGCAATATCAGCGCCCGTGATCCAGAGACGAATCTCGTCGTTATCAAGCCGAGCGGCATTAAATTCCGCGATTTAACCCCCGAAAATATGGTCATTGTTAATATCAATGGCACATTAGTTGAAGGCAACTACAAGCCTTCGTCAGACACGGCCTCGCACTGCTATATCTATCGTCACATGCTGCATGTGTACGGCATGGTGCATACGCACTCGCGCTACGCCACCGCGTTTGCCACACTAGGGCGCGAGATTCCCTGTGTCACAACTGCAATGGCCGATGAGTTTGGCGGGCCAATTCCCTGCGGTGGCTTTGCACTCATTGGCGGCGAGGAGATTGGCGAACAGGTCGTGATTGCGCTCAAAGATAGCAAAAGCCCGTCCTGCATCCTGCAAAATCATGGTGTCTTTGCCACAGGCAAGAGCGCAGAAGACGCTGTGAAAGCCGCCATCATGACGGAAGACAATGCTGCCATTGTGTGGATGGCGCTGCAAATCGGCACGCCGCTTGCCATCCGTGATGAGGACATCGCCAAGCTGCATCATCGTTATCAGAATGTGTATGGGCAGTAACAATTATTGATCGGGACAATCGATCCCTTCATAAGAAAGTTTTTGGCTGATGTCGAATTTAAAGACATATGAGGTGTGGTTTTTCACGGGCAGCCAGCATCTGTATGGCCCCGAAGCCATCGCGCAGGTCGCACAGCATTCGGAGGAGATTGCTCGTGCGCTCGACAATGCCGCTGCCATTCCTGTCCGCATTGTCTACAAACCTGTGCTGACGACTACCGACGATATTTATGCGGCCTGTCTTGCCGCCAATGCTGCGCCTAACTGTGTCGGCATCATCGCATGGATGCACACCTTCTCGCCCGCCAAAAATTGGATTGGCGGATTGACAGCGTTGCAAAAGCCAATGGCGCATCTCCATACGCAGTACAACCAAGATATCCCCTGGGCTGATATTGATATGGACTTCATGAACCTGAATCAGGCGGCACATGGAGACCGCGAGTTTGGCTTCATCATGAGCCGTATGCGGATCAATCGCAAAGTGGTGGTCGGCCACTGGCAGGACACCGAGGTACAGGATCGTCTGGGGGCCTGGGCGCGGGCCGCCTGTGGTTGGCACGAATCACGCCAGATGAAAGTCGCTCGTTTTGGCGACAACATGCGCTCTGTCGCCGTCACAGAAGGCGACAAGGTAGAGGCGCAGATGCGCCTGGGCTATGCGGTGCATGGCTTTGGCGTAGGCGATCTCGTGAAATATGTCAACGACGTGACTGATGCCCAGCTTGATACCTTGATAAAGGACTATCAAGATCAGTATACGCTGGCGTCCGATTTGCAGGTAGGCGGCGCACGACACTCCTCTGTACGTGAAGCAGGTCGCATTGAAATTGGACTGCGGGCGTTTCTGGAAGCGGGCGGGTTTAAAGCCTTTTCGACAAACTTTGAAGACTTGCATGGGCTGGCGCAGCTTCCGGGCCTGTCGGTGCAGCGCTTGATGGCGGAGGGCTACGGCTTTGCGGGGGAAGGGGATTGGAAGACAGCCGCCCTCGTCCGCACGATGAAAGTCATGGCAGACGGCCTGGAGGGAGGCACATCCTTCATGGAGGATTACACCTATCATCTCAGTCCCTCCGGCATGAAAGTCCTGGGCGCACATATGCTGGAAGTCTGTCCCTCAATCGCCGAGGACAAAGCCAGCCTGGAAGTGCATCCCCTGGGCATTGGCGGCAGGGCCGATCCCGCTCGTCTCGTCTTCAACACCCGTCCAGGCCCGGCCATCAACGCCGCGCTGATGGACATGGGCAACCGCTTCCGTCTGCTGGTGAATCAGGTCGATGTGGTGCGGCCCGACCAACCGCTGCCTAAACTGCCTGTGGCTCGCGCCCTCTGGACGCCGCAGCCCAATCTCAAGGTGGGGGCCGCGGCCTGGATTTACGCGGGCGGAGCACATCATACCGCCTTCAGCATGGCAATCGGCGCAGAGCACTTGGCGGATTTTGCGGAGATGGCCGGGATTGAGTATGTGCAGATCGATCATGAGACCCAGATTCCCGCCTTCAAAAATGAACTGCGCTGGAATGAGGCTTACTATCTGCTCAAGCAGCGCCTGTAGACCTCAAAAATCTATCGTGTTTTGATGGATTTGTTTTTATCACGGGTAATATCACGTCTGAGAGAGCCGATAGAGGGCAAATATTGTCTCATCGGCTCTTCAGCTACATATTGCTCTCTCAGCGACAATGATATTTTGTCGCGTTTGCCCCTCGCTAGAGAACCGTCTATACTGTGAAGCATTGCAAGCGATTTTATTCGTAAGCCACCTGTTCGGCGGTGGCACAGCAGGGGAGGCATTATGTCATTGAGGGTTCGTCCGCGTCGGTCATCCGTCATTCTGGCGTTGTTCATGTTTATTGCCATGAGTATCGGGATCGCCCGCGCACAGCAATCAAATTTTGTAGCGCCTGTTCTCATTGTCAACACAGGCAATCTCAATATCCGCACGGGGCCTGGCGTGAATTACCCCGTTCTCCTTGTCGCAGCCGGCGGAACACAATTTCCTGTTCTGGGTGTGGCCCGTGATCTGGTCTGGTATGAAATCAATACCGATGCCGGAATTGGATGGGTCAATATTCAATTTGTTGTGGCACGCGGCAATTTCACCAATGTCCCCTTTGCTGATGCTCCGGCAGTGGTGACGACGACCACCACCACGACCTTAAATCCAACAGTTGCCAATGCGCCGCGTCAAACCATTGATGGCAATCGCGTGATTGTCAACACAGGCAACCTGAATGTCCGCAGTGGGCCGGGATCGGCATACAGCATTCTCGCCAAAATCTCCGGCGGTGTCGAACTGGCGATCTCGGGTCGTGCGCCGGATGATGTGTGGTTCCTGGTCGAGGGCAGCTTCGGCATGGGGTGGATCAACAGCCAATTCGTGATCTTCCGCGGCGATTATCGCACTGTGCCGATCATCGCGGACGCCTACAAAGGCGGCGGCCTCATCGTCACCATCACCAATCCTGTCCCCACAACCCAGACGATAACAGATACAACGCAAACGACGGATACTACCCAGACGGTGATCGCCACCGCGCAGCCTGCACCTGTCGCTGTCAGAGACCCCGGCAATCACGTCATCATCAACACGGGCAACCTGAATGTCCGCAGTGGGCCGGGAGCGGCGTACAGCATTCTCGCCAAAGTCTCCGGTGGGACGCAGTTGTCCATCGTAGGCCGTGCGCCGGATGATGTCTGGTTTCTGGTCGAAGGCTATTTTGGGCTAGGATGGCTGAACAGCCAGTACGTGATCTTCCGCGGCGATTTCCGCACTGTCCCGATCCTTGCCGATGCCTACAAGGGGGGCGGCCTGATCATCAACACGATTAACCCCACGACCAGCGTGCCGCAAGCGGTTGTCGAAACGCCTGTTCCTGCTGCACCGCAGGTCATCGCCAATCAGGGCAACCGTCTGATCGTGAACACAGGCAATCTGAATATTCGTAGTGGGCCGGGCGCGGGCTTCTCAGTGGTAGCCGTTGTCCCCGGTGGCACAGAACTGCCTGTTGTGGGACGCGCTGCCGATGGCGTCTGGTATCTCGTCCAGGGCAGCTTTGGGCAGGGCTGGATCAACATTGAATTTGCGATCTTCCGTGGCGATGGCAGCACCGTGCCTCTGGTTGACGTTCGGGGCTAACCATAAATCAGCGTAACGATGAGCGCCCTCTCGTTTGTGAGAGGGCGTTTTCCATTTCTCAATAAGGATGAGTGTCTCATGAATCAACTTGCACAACGTTTAATGACGCTGCACGACAAATCTCTCGCTCAGACGCAAGCCGGGACACTGACGGCGGCCCTCGGTGGGGGCAATGAAGTCGCTATGCCGATGAGCATCACACGAACCGCGTTTCGCGTGGGTCTGTGGCCGATTGTATGGACGGAGAAGGCGGAAGAAGCCCTGGGCATTGGCTGCATATTGGCCTCTTTGCTCGAACGCTGGCAAGAAATCCGCGTGTATCGCCTGCTTGCCCGGATGCCGGAAGAGATTGGGACATATACATGGACGCTGGCCGACTCGCAGTTTACACCCGACGATTGGCAGCTTGAGCCACTGGATGAAAATGCCGCGCTGTGGGGCCGCGTCGAAGCGACAGCGGAAGGGCATCAGCTCGTCCTGACGCTGGAGAATGATCTGATCGAAGAGGAAGGCGACGCGACGCGCACCTTCACCTATGCCTTTCAGGATCTGGCGGATGTGCTGCGCCAGCTTCCCACCATCGCGGGCGAGATCGCGGAGTTTCTCGGCGCTGTCTACGTCCAAGAGATCTATGCGCTCTATGATGTGCCTGCCGATGTCCGCGAGACGGAGGCCCTGCGCGTGTTTCTGCGGCGGCTGTTCCATTGGGAGATGCGTTTGCAGCTCTGGCTGACGGGAAGCGATTGGAGCGAAGAGGCGTTTGTACAGGCGTATGCCGATCTAAAACAGGCCGCCAGAGACACGCAGATGGACGCCGCAAAATGGGCTTTTGCGATGGCCGCTGCCTCTGTCATTGCGCTGCCAGGGTATCAGCCGTTGGGGGGCTTCCTCACGGCGCAGGTCGCACCGACCATCGCGGAAATGGATGACAGCCGCCTTGTTGCGCCGATTCTTGCCGCTGCTTTGTATACAGCGGGCAGCCCCGACGATGCCTACTACCTGTTGGATGTGGAAATCGAGAATCATCCACAGAATATCTCGGCATGGCTCACGCTGGCTGATCTCTACAATCAGAGCGGACGTCTGGAGGAGGCTATCGCCGTATTTCAGGACGCGATTGACGATACAAAGCTTGTGAGCCGCGTGCTCTATTTCTACTATGCCAATTCGATCCTTGTGGCGGATCGCTACGGCGTGCCAATTGCGGACTACGTGTTTGTGTCTCCCGAAGGCAACAGCACACCGCGCCGTGAAGCAATCTGGGCCTACCGCGAAGCCCTCAAGCTGGAGAGTGAGAACAAGCATGTTCTGTATGCGCTAGTGCTGCGCCTGCTTGAGCTGAATGAGCCGGAAGTCTGGCAGTATTTCCCTAGATTGATTGACGTGGACAGCAATGGTGATCTGACGCGAGCCGCTGTCGACAGCTTTGGCGGTATCGACGATTTGCAGCCTGCGATTGATGCCCTCAAAGCCGCTACCGCCGCCGCGCCGCCGCGCATGGATTTGTTGATCAGCCTGGGCGCGGCATTGATCGCAGCGGAAGACTATGACGAAGCGACAGACGTGCTCGCCGATGTTGAGACTCACACGCTCACACCGGGGCAGCACAGTGATATCGAGCATCTGCTGCTGCTGTGCGAGATGCCTGATTTTGAAGGCCGCTTTGCCGAACTCTCGGCCTCGCTGGATGCCCGTACAACGCCCTCTGACGAAGATGTCGATTTTCTGGAAGAGGTGGTAGAACGTGCGCCGACCCTTGTCCCCGCACACTTGCTGCTGTCACGCGCCTACGCTGTGTCGGATGATCGACAGGCCGCGCTTGAAGTGCTGCTGGATGCCCAGAAAGAACTGCCCGACGATCCGAATATCCTTTTGGCGCTGGCTGACAGTCTGTGGCATATGGGCGAAACCGAGACAGCCTTCGAGTACCTGAACAAAGGGCTGAGTCAGCATCCCAATCACATCGGGTTGCTGGCAAAAACCGGACTCTTCCTGTTCGAGAGTGGCGATGAGGCGCAGGCCAAGCGCTATCTCAGCCGCGCCGAAACCATTGACCGCCGCGATCCGCTCCTGGCTCAGGTTCGTACAACCATTGCCTCGCAGATCGCTGAGGAGATGGCGGACGACGAGGAGTAGATTTTTATCGGTCATCCCATGGATCGGATGACCGATTACAGAGGCCGTTCTTCCAGCACAATCGGCGTGACCTGACCTGCGGTGAGGGTGACGATCTGGGCGGCAAACATGTCTTGATCGGCTTGCAGCAGCAGCACATAGATCAGGACACGCTCAGAGAATTCTTCGCTCTCAATCACGCCATTGTGTTGGGCGATTACACGTTTGGCCGATTCATAGTATGTGTAGGGCAGTTCCACACCAAGCAGCACCTTTGGCACTTTGAGTATGGTGGGCAGCGTGGCAAGGGCGGTCTGGGCGGCTTCGGTATAGGCCCGCACAAGGCCGCCTGTCCCGAGTTTCGTTCCGCCGAAGTAGCGCGTCGTCACCAGGACGAGATCGCCCAATCCCGATCCGCGCACCACCGCCAGCGTGGGCGGACCAGAGGTTCCCGATGGCTCTCCATCATCACTCATGCCCTCAATCACACTGCTGCCGCCACCCACACGATAGGCATAGACATGATGCGACGCATCGGGCATCGCGGCTCGCTGCCGAGCAATGAAAGCGCGGGCCGCCTCAACGCTGTCAGCCCGCTCAATTGTTGTGATGAAACGTGAGTTCACCACAACAATTTCCGTGCGATGTTCATGAGCGGGGATCGCGTAGGCCATTAGCTGTAGGAGGGGTTACTGTGGATATAGACGCGAAACAACGGCGGATCGATCCGCAATGTCTGATGTGTCTTGTCAACGCTCACAAGCCGTTTCTGCACCAGCATCGACATGGCCTGTTCAGTCTCATGGTTGGCGACCTGCTGCTCAAGCCCGGAAATAATTTTGAGCACCTGCTGTTCAACGTGGGTGAGACTCTTCCAGATCGTTTCGCTCTCAGCACGCACAGGCGGACGCGAGGCCAGCTTTTCCAGCAGACGTTCGCTGTTCATGTCTTCGGGGGCAATTCCGCCCAGGGTGTCCAGCATTCGGAAGCCCGCCCGCATCAGGCCCGCATAGCGCCCGCTCGACCACATCAAAAAATTGGCGATGTGCGGCGGATAGGAGGCTTTTTGATTGCGACCCATCAAGCGATCCAGCATGACGCGGCTGTCTTCGTCGTTATACGGGCCAACATAGTAGATATTGTCCGTAAATAACTCAGCAAACGGCTCAAATTCCATCTCCGGCACATGATGCTGCTCGGCTAGGACGGATAGGGGCGCACGCGCAAACACAAGGTAGCTCAACAGGCTTTTATGCGTATCGCGCAGGCCGCGCAACGTCTGGAAGAATTTGACGGGCATCTGCCGCATCATCTCCTCAAACTCATCGAACATCAGCACGATGTGAATGCCGCGCCGCAAAAAGAATTCTAAGCCCAGCTCAAAGTAGCGCAGTCCCATATAGCTGTAGAGGGGGTTTGAGCCATCTTGCAGCATCTGATACGTCTCGTAGAAGTTCATGGCGTCATCACCGAGCAGTTCCGGTGGGTAGAAGGCCAGATACAGACGATGCATCATCAGCTCATAGCCTGCCCAGCAGCGGAACGGCTCATTGCCTTTTTCCGGCGCGGGCAGCGGGCCGAGCAGGTTTGGGTCGATTACAATGGCCTTGAACTGCTGTGCTTTCGCTCCCATATAATGCTTTTGTACATCAGGGTCGATTAGATGCTGGAGAAGATTGGTTTTGCCCACGCTGCCCACGCCAATCAACGCACACGACTCAGCCGCCTGCCAGCGTTTCATCACATAACTGACTTCTTCTTTACGAAAATCCATCGATTGTTTACGCATAGGCACAATCCTTGAGGTTCGATACAATGCACTATTCATACCCTCATTGTAGCGCAGGATAAGGAGTGAGACCGCTTCACTATGGTTCAATCGACTGAAAAACCTAAAAATGCCTATGTTCCCAGTCAATATCGCTATTACGATGTCGTGATGGCGGTCTTTATCACCGTCTTGCTGCTCAGCAACCTGCTTAGCAGTGCCAAAATCATCGATCTTAAGATGCATATTGGCCCCCTGGCGCTGGCCTTTGATGCGGGAACTTTGATTTTCCCAATCTCGTACATCTTCGGTGATATTTTGACTGAGGTCTACGGCTATAAGCGTTCGCGCCGCGTGATCTGGATGGGTTTTATCGCGCTGGCCTTGATGGGCTTCTTTGTCTGGTTGGCTGGGCAGCTTCCCGGCGATGCCGTGTGGGAGCAGACAACAGGGCAGGCCGCCTATAATGCTGTCCTGGGCGGGGTGAGTGGGCTGGTGGTCGCCAGTCTCATCGCCTACATCCTCGGTGAGTTCACCAACAGCTATGTACTGGCAAAGATGAAGGTTGCCACCAAGGGCAAATGGCTGTGGACGCGCACGATTGGCAGTACCGTCCTGGGCGAAGGGGTTGACACAATTGTTTTCTTCATCATTGCCACTCTTTTAGGCGTCTTTCCGCCTGAAATTGTGCTGTCTTTGATGGTAACAAATTACATCCTCAAAGTAGGGATTGAGGTGCTTTTTACCCCGATCACGATTCAATTCGTGAAGTGGCTCAAGAAGGTCGAGCAGGAGGACTACTACGATACCGATACTCAGTTCAATCCTTTCAAATTTGACGACGCCTAACATATCAAAGAGGTTCTCAAGGGGTTAAAACGTGTCCTTATAGAAAGTGTGCAATATTGAGATGATATGTCATGCCCAAACGGCTCGAACGCTGTAAAATTTATAGGGTTTATAGCAGAACAGGGCGGTCTCAGGATCGCCCTTATGCATTTTCATCATCGTCCGACGTAGGAGGGGTGAAAATCGACGGTGGCTTACGCTTTTCAACATCCATCACGCCGATGTATTTGAGAGTGGTGCGGCTGTCGCTGTGACCGAGATTGTCGCGGATCGCCAGCAGATCAACGCCTGACTCATATAGTTGGCGGGCATAGGTGCGGCGCAGATCATGCGGATTGACGACGCTCAGTTCGCCATTGATGAGGATGGGATAGCGATCCAGGATTTTGTTGACGGTTCGCACCGCCAACCGTTCCACACGAACTTTTTTATCTTTGTAAAAGCCGCGAAAGACCGGCCCCTCTGTGATGCCTGCATGAAAGAGCCAGCGGGCGACAATGTTCAGCACCCAATCCAATGCGCCATAGGGAACGAGACGCTCTTTAGCGCCTTTGCCACGCCGTACATGCAGCGCGGGAGAGCCGCCAAGCCGCCGCCGCAGATCCGGCACATCCAGCGCACACAGTTCGGCCTCACGAAGTCCTGTACATAGCAGCAGCGAGATGATCGCAGTATCGCGCAGTCCCGCAATCGTTGATGATCGTGGCGCATTCATGAGAGCAGCGGCTTGATCGGGTGTGAGACGCAAATGCTCATCATCGGGCCGATCCTGACGCGTGACAAGTTTGACAGACGAGTGCTGCGGATCAATCGCATTGCTGATGCGTTGCAAGACTTCATCCACCGCCGCTTTTTTATCTGATGGCGATTGATCCGGGGGACATTGATTGTAGAACCACTGGCGCACGTTGTTATCACGCAGCAAAGATTGGTAATGGCCGCGTATGCTGGCAAGATGCGCTTTGGCACTGGCATCGGAGAGAGGCTGACCATCTCGACTCTCATATTCATAGAGTAAATAGTCACGATAAGTCGCAAGATCAGGCTGCCACCATACGGAATGACTGTCATTGAGCCATTGCATGTACAGAGAAAGCCGATGTTTCTCGTCTTTTCCGCCTGAAATGCGCCTCAGCGTCACCAGAGTTTCATTCGGATTTTGTACGGCGGGAAACTGAGGGTTCATCGCTCACAATCGATCCTGGAATCAGCCAATTTACACCCATCTCCGGAAATTGTGGGCCGATAAGCGCAATTATAGGCCCTTATTTTAAGCGATAACGATGCCTTTATCCAGTGAGATGCTCATGAGATGCAAAGCCCACCACAGGCGATATTTTCAATATCAACGAGTATGCTGTTGGTCTCACTCACTGATCGAGATCATCCTATGACATACACACATAATGTACCCGCCGATGACGAGCTGACTGAGATTGCACGAATTCTCGATGAACGTCTTGGCGAGATGCTGCCAGGAATTCGCGCCAGTGATGAACGGAATATTCGCAGCAGCCATGCCGCCCATCAGCGGCGTATGGGCGAACCGCTGGATGCGGATGAGATTCGTCATGATCTCCGAATCATCCTGGCACGCTTTGTCACAGCTATCGTCCTGGCAAAAGAAAAACAGATCGGGTTTCTGGCGGCCCCGGCCCAAATCCTCATGTATGCAGAACGAGCCGCCGCCTACGCGATCAAGGACTACCCGCGTGAATTTGAAGCCCATCAGGATGTAATGGGTCTATGGGATGCCCTCGAAAACATCAAGATGGCGGCTGAGATGTGGCGCATTGACAAAGACCGCGACAAGGAACAAACAGTAATCGGCTTCATAGATCGCACAGCTCAGAATGCCCTGCAAGGCATTTATCCTGATTGATCGATAGACAACACATAAGATAAAGCCGTCTCAAATGGCGATTTGAGACGGCTTTCGGCTGTTGTTTCCTGAAAACTCCCCCTTTTCTCTCCAAAAATTTGGCTATTTGGTCAAATTACACAGTCTAACATCAAGAAATCTCGTCACTCTTTCCAGGAAATTTAATCCTTCACCACATAAATCTTAATGTAAAATGAGCTAAATCGTCATTCTGCCTGAGAGTATCGTGAGAGAAGGACTCTATGTCACCTTTACGGATGGTTCGAGCAGGGTCAAAAGTCAAAGTTGGATTCATGGGAACACGGGATAAGCACGGGCGCTACATCCCACTGACCATGCCGGAACAAAAATCAGATGGCATCTTCCTCCATAACGCCGCAATTGGCGATTGGGTGCTGCTGCTGACGCGCACCCCGACCAATGTGGGCGATAACTAACGCCTATCAGCACCTCCAAACACACGCACAAAAGCGCTCTTTCGGGCGCTTTTGCATTTTATGGGGACTTTACATAAGAGCAACCTGTGTGAGATATGGTGTTTTTCTATTCAAGGCTGGTTTTTAAAAGATGATTCGCGCATACTTGCCTCCGATCATTGATTTAAGGACGCCGCTATGCTCCGACGCTTGTCCCTGATACGCTGTGTTGTTGGAACATGCTTATTTCTGCTCATTTCTCCGGTGCTTGCTCATGTTGTCACCGTTCCCGCCTCTCCGTCTGAGAAAAGCGCGGGCGTGACCTCAGAAGCCATTGCTGCAAATCCGATGCCCAACGTCACGCTTGTCACAGTGTCAGATGAGAGTGTGTTTCATCGTGCCTATCGCCGTGTCACAGGCAGCTTCCAGATTTTTAATGCCGGTGGTGCTCTGCTCGAAGACAGAGGCAAAGGCTTCGTCTATGTGACCGCAGGCCGCGGCGAAAATGGTCTATCGAGCATTGGTGGCTCGCAGTATGTCTCGGCGGAGATGCTGAGCACAAATGTACGCGCCTCAGAGTTTAAGGGCTTTCAGTTCCCGGATGCCGCGCTGGAGTATACCCCATCCTGGATCGTGCAGAAGGTTCGTCCCAGCGCTCACCCCGGTGAGGCCGAGTCTGCCACTGAGCCGATTCTCGAACGCTATACGCTGGTCAATCTGTTCACGTATGTGGAACTGGATGGCTACCGCTGGTATCAGATCGGTGATAACAAGTGGGTGCATCAATATAACGTCGCCAAAGTTGTGCCTGTCCCGCGCCCCGCCGATCTGGAAACACACAAATGGGTCAGCGTTGATCTGTATGAGCAGGTCATGATCGCCTATGAAGGGGACAAGCCCGTCTTCGCCACGCTGATTTCATCGGGGCTGCCCGAATGGTCAACACCGGAGGGTCTCTTCTACGTGTATATGCGCCTGGAACGAGTGGCGATGGTCGGCGCACAGGGCAAACCCGATTTCTACTATCTGCAAGATGTCCCCTGGAACATGTTCTTCAAAGATGATGTGGCGCTGCATGGCACGTACTGGCACGATGGCTTTGGCTATCGGCACAGTCACGGCTGCGTCAATCTGTCGCTGGCCGATGCAAGTTGGATTTATAACTGGTCGGTAGACGAATCTGACGCCACCACACCAGATGATAAAGGTCTGGGCGTCTACGTATACAGCAGCGGCTCATACAAATAAAGCTATCTTCACAAAAGTCGGTTGCGTTTCTCAGAAACGTATCCCAAAATGAACCACACGGGCAGTCGCATAAGCGATTGCCCACCATGAATTTAACGTATGAGAGGGTGAAGTCATCGATGGTGAAGCGTTTAATTCTCATTTTTCTCGTGGGCCTGGCGGTCTTCTTGACAGCGGTCAGCGCACAGGACACCTCACAACAGTTTGCCCAATCGCTCAGCGGCCCTACCGTCAATACGAAGCTGCTCCAGGATCGCCGTTACATGCGCGTTGAGGGCGGCGCGAATGTCTATGATGCCCCCAATGGCAATGTCGTGCGCTCCCTCAATCCGGGCTTCGTCTTTCTGACGACCAAACGCGATAAAGGCGGCTGGTCTGAGATCAATGCAGGCGAGTATGTCCGCACGAAGGAAATGACCAACGTCAACGGGCATGTGTCGCAGTTTGCGGGCGTCTTCATTCCGGGCGGCCTGCCCTTCCCGATTGGCTGGGCGCTGCAATCGACCTGGACGGTGACAGCCCCTGGCATCGAAGCGGTCAAGAATGTCGGCACGCGCATCAAGAAGTATGAACGCTTGAATCTGTATGCCACCGCTGATGTTGACGGGAAGCGCTGGTATCAGGTTGGGCCGGATCAATGGGTCAGTCAATTCCTGGTCGGCAAGGTGCAGCCTCTGACCGAGACTCCGGGCGGCGTTGACAGCAATCTCTGGATGGGCGTCGATCTGTATGAGCAGGTGCTGACGGTCTATGAAGGCACATCGCCCATCTTCGCCACACTGATTTCGTCTGGGCTGGCCCGCTTTCAAACACGGGAAGGTCTCTTCCACATCTATTATCGCGCAGGCCGCGAGGATATGACCTGGGGCGAAGTTGGCGATGATTATTATCTGCTGGAAGAAGTCCCCTGGACGATGTTCTTTGATGGCCCCAATGCGCTGCATGGCGAATACTGGCA
The DNA here is from genome assembly GCA_034436915.1 of Anaerolineae bacterium. Classification (GTDB taxonomy): domain Bacteria; phylum Chloroflexota; class Anaerolineae; order Aggregatilineales; family Phototrophicaceae; genus JALHOR01. The sequence goes on along the minus strand of DAOTUR010000736.1, from coordinate 332 downwards.
CGATGGCCTGGGCTATCGGCGCAGTCATGGTTGCGTGAATCTGTCCATTACCGATGCGAACTGGCTGTTTAACAAGGTGGCAGAGTATATGGGTGCGGGGGCTAACCCGGCGGCCACTGGCCCGGCTGTCTATATCTATAGCACAGGCGAATATAACCGCTAACCCTGTTTCTCTCGATCATCGAACGGGCGCTCATGCAGCGTCCGTTTGTGTTTCACCGAAGAAGCGCCGTGAAGCCCCGCGCTTTAGCGATGGGGAGGTAAGGCGTAAAACTTGTATTTCCGCCCCTGATGTGTTAGAAGGCTCTTAGCACCTTAACAAAGGACTGAGA
>DAOTUR010000735.1:0-1689 GCA_034436915.1 Anaerolineae bacterium | reverse complement strand
TGCTGACTTTAATGCCAGTTGCTCGGTAACACCGGACAACATGGCAAAAAATCACCCTAAAAAAGCATCTGAACGGGTGAAACGTCCGTCTCGGTCTAAAAAAGGGCCAAAGTCCATGCGGCGACCCCTGGGTCGCCCCTACAAAAACGCTATGAGCCTAGACAATGGAGCGAAAATCTTGACCACTTTATCGTCTACGCCTATCCCTCTGTGGCCCTCTGCCATCGCAACTCTCTCTTATGTTTGACGTATGGAGAGTAAGACAGACTGTGAGAATTTGAAGGGGCGAGCGTATTAATCGACTCTTCAATAGGTATACAGCAAGATTGGTTCGTTCGTGGTATCCTTAATCTATTCTAAACATCGACTGAAGTAGGTTCGCTTATGACCGGAGAGACAACATCTCCTGCGCCTGAACTGACCCCAGAGCAATTGAACGCGCTGGTGAAAGAGTTTGCAGGCATATTGCAAGAAACCGAAATCCAACCCCTGTCTCAGATTCGCCGCATGATCACGATGATCGGGGAGGATTTTGTACGTAAGCATTTGGAAGGCGCTCTCAAGGTGCAGCAGGAGGGCGGTATGATGACGGTTGAGGGAGATCGGCCTCGGACTCTCGGCGGCGTCTTCTTCTATCTGACCAAAGGCGATATGACACTGGAACAACGGGCGCGTGTGTTCCCCGGCAGCGTTTATATTGCCCGCAAAGCCATTCGCACTATTCTCTGGAAAGAACGTATGAATCTCATTGAATCGCTCAAGAATGCTCCACAAGGGAGCGTGCGCTCAGTGCAATTGATCATCAAGGGTCGGCCTGGCGAAGTCAAAGTCACAGATGACACCGTGATGCTGTTGTTTCAGCAGCCGATTGAGTCGCAGCCGACACAGACCTATCCTCGCGGCGTCCCCGCACCGCCTGATATGACGGTCTCATGGGTGGTGTATGCGGGCATTCGCAGTTGGGAGAAGGTGTCCGAACGCCTGGAACACCCCAGAGATGAAATCATCATCGACGGCATCCCCTTCTGGGATGATGAAACCAAGACGCTGGCGATTCTGGCGATTGGTCTCAGCACCCGTGAACTCGAACGTCGCCAGCAGGTGAAGCAGACAACCAAGCAGAAACCTGATGCACGCGGCAAACCAGGCCCGCGTCCCGGGGGCAGCCCTCGCCCCGGTGGTGGACGCCCTGGGCCCGGTGGCCCTGGCAATTTTGCGCCGCGTCCCTCACGTCCTGCTGGCCCGCCCATGCCGCCGCAGAATATGGCCGAAGCACAGGAGAGCTATAATCCTGAGCCGCGCCCCATCGCGCCACCGCCGCCCCTTGAAGCGGGTGAGAAACTTGCTCAGTTGGAGCAGGCGGCTGAGACCCTGCGTGAGCGCATTGCTGCGAAGGAAGCCAAAGGCTTGAAACCTTCGATGGAGCAAAAACTGCTCCAGACGACTGAGAAGCAGATTGAGGCACTCAGGAAGCAGTCGAACTAACCAGCAGTGTTGGTAGGGCGATTGCATCAAATCGTAATTCGGTGAAATTAATGTGTTCACGATGGTTCTTGTAGGGGCACGGCGTGCCACATAGGCATTAAGCTAAGCCATTCTCAGCGGACGCCGACGGCTAAAGCCATCGGCTATGTCTTTAAAATCTGACAAACTGTGTCCTCATTGCGTTTTGACGCCGTTCCGTCCCCC
>DAOTUR010000734.1:0-5184 GCA_034436915.1 Anaerolineae bacterium | reverse complement strand
CCGAGATGAACCGCTTACAGATCGAAGCGCACGCCGTCTGTCCTCAGTGGAACTATACCATCCGACCTCGACCGCTCAATTGACCTTAAATCGGTAACTTATATTTTTACCGACCCTTAGGCTGGACGGTCAGCGTCTCGTAAGCCATCTGGAATTCTTCAATCGCCAGCATGCCATCTTTGGCGTTCAAACCGGGCGCTTTGAGCTTGACCGGAATGCAGCGCTTGAGCAGATAACGCAGGCGCTCCTTTTGATCCGCACCCATGACCACAATGTAGGCGTCCGCGCGCAGCTGCGGCTGTGTCATCATGCTGTCGAACCATTTCCAGAGGTCGGCATTGCTGGTCAGACCGCGCTTGAGTGTGACATTCCCATAGGCCACCGGCCCCGCGAGGCGAATCTGGCGGTTATTGCTGCCGCCCTCGCGAATGCTCTTAATCTCCATCGTCATATCCAGGCCATCACACTCGGAGAAGGCCGCATCGCACACCCGCGCCGCCACGCCTTTGACATTGATCTCAATCGAGAAGTTGAAGGCGTTGAAGGGATAGACGTAATTGTTTTTCTTGTCACTGCCCAGGCTGAAATTGAACATGGTTAATGCGACTCCGTCACTGAAAATCCGCGCTCGCCATTTTGCGCCAGCCGCACCGTCAGGAAGACCAGCGGCATCGCGGGGGCGACTTTCAAATCCACAATCAAGCGCCCCGCATCGGCATCGATGGGGGAGTCATGAACAATCACCTGATACGATGTCTCGGGTTTGCGACCTGCAAATGCGCCGCGCATGAACAACCCATCCAGCACCGCATCAAATATGCGCTGCACCATCCGCCGAAAAACCGCGTCATTCGGCTCAAATATATATTCTGCGCCTTCGCGCAATGCCAGCCGTCGCAGCAAAATAAGCAGGCGACGCGTGCTGATCTGGATTAAATCGGGATCAGTGGCCAGCGTCTCGGCGCTCAACGTCACAAAACCGTAGGGTTCAAGGCGAATAAGATTGATCTGCGCTTTATACAGATCGTGCCAGCGCGAGGGCGCAATAGGCGGATTGAGAGCCACCACTCCGGCAAGTCGTTCATTGGCGGGAGCAATCCAGGCCCCACGCGCCAGGGTGCGCCGCGCAATCAGGCCGCAGATCGCGCCATCGGGCGGGGTATGGCGCAACGCAGTTTGTGTGTCTTCGCGCCCGATCAGCCAGGGGTGATAGAGCGCCCCATAGCTCAGAGCGTCCTGTTCACCGTAGCCCAGGGGACGGATTTCATTGGCCTGCGCTTTATAACTGAGCCGATCCGGGTCGGAGTCGCTCATAGGCCGATCATCGGGGCGCAGCGCGGCAGCATGGGCCAGCATGCGATCTTCGCGATCGGTCTCCGGCAGCGCTAGCACCGCCAGCAGATCCCCACGCGCCGCGCACAACCGCAGCAGAGCACGCTGCGCATTAAGCAAATGATTATTCAGCGCATTTGTGTCCGGGGGGCGCAGGCGATAACCCCCGCTCACGCCCACCTGAACCACACGCCCCTCTGACCAATTGCTGATATTGATGCTGGTCTCGACGCGCACATGATAGACATACAGGCCCGGGCTGCGTCCGTAGAGCGTAAACTGCCGATCTTCGCCGCGATAAATAACATGGGCGTCGCTGAAATCGTCTTCAAGCGACTCCTGAACCTCAAAGAACACCTTGATGCGGTTCGGATCGTAACGCGGCGGCGAGATGAGAGGCGATTTCCACTTCAGCGTAAACGTGCCAACGCTGTCGGCCATCGTCGGCTCATCGGCCCATGTGGGCGGGGGCAGCACTTCCACGCGGCAGTCCAGGAAATTTTCCCAGGGCGGCTCGACGGATTTTGTCTTACAGTCCCATTGGCGCTCAGACGGCAAATCGGCGGCGGCCTCAGTGATCGTCTCGTCGTTGACGGCGTCCCAACCTGGATGAACAGCGTCGGGAATAGCAATGAGCGTGATCTCATCAATCGCCAGCACGCCATAAATCCCATCCAGATGCGGCCTCGGCTCAGGGCTTTGATAGCGAATAAAATCGGCTTTGTTTATCAAATCTCGGACGAGCGCATCCGAGAGCGCGGAATCGAGAAAGAGCATGTGATGAAAGTTGGCCACGCCATCGCGTGCCAGACGCGTCTCGGCGCGTTTCAGCGGCGGCAGATCGGCAAAACACAGACTCAGCGGAATAGAAAATGTATTGGCCCCGCCCAACCCCGCCAGCGGGAAACGCGGATTAATGGCCTCGCGCCACAGATCGTTAAAGGGGCGCTCAGTCTCTTCCGCAAAAAGCGTCTCATCGTCGGGCAGGCTGGCCCACCCGCGCGGGCCGCCGGGAGCAAAATCGAGACGGGTCAGGCGCATCGGGTCGTCATCGCCTTCACGGGCGCGCAGTTCAAGCTGCATGACCTCAACGACGGGCAGCGCGGCGGGCAGGGCTTCCCCGGCTGGCAAAAAGCGCAGCGCACACCCTTCAAGCACAACCGCAGACTGCGATGGCGAAAGTTTGTCCTCTGTCTCGCGCGTATTTTCGACGGTCATCCACACCGGCCCACCCGCCGCATCAATCTCGATGAGCGTGCCAGGGAGCGGCGCGTCGGCACGCGACATACTGAGCATGATGTTAAAGACACCGCTGGTATCTGTCCCTTGCAGGCCGCCGACGATTGAAATCGGGTGGCGAGAGGGCATCTCAGAGGGCGAAGAAGGCGGCGTGTTCAGGCGGTAGAGGAAGGCTGTATCAGCTGCTTCGGGCGGGTTGGAGGGCTGCGGCGTGCGAAAATACACAGCTGGCCCTGTCGCCTGCAAGAGGCGCGGCCCGGGAGGAGCGGCGATTTCGCTGCGCTGCGTGCTGCGAACCGCCACAAACACGATCAGGCCATCGGGGAAGGTCAGGCGCAGCAGATCGCCCACCCCGACCAGACCCGCCAGCATCAGCGTGAGGGTGTTGGCCTGCTGTTCAATCTCGGTGACCATGACGGAGCGTGCCAGCAGTCCCGCCCCGGCGCGCAGCGCATCCGACCAGCTGCCCTGTGAACGGGCCTGAGCAAATGCCGGAGCGAGGCCGCTGATCGTGCCATTCTCACGCAAATTCACCTGGGCGATGCTGGGGAGCGGAAACAGGTTTGAGGTCGCCGTTCCCCGATCAGCCACGCGAATGACGTAGCAGCGCTGGCCGCCGTTGCGGAGAAACGCCCGCACTGCTGGCGCAAGATACGCATAGACCTGTTCGCCGCGCTGCGCGTCCCAGGCCAGCGGCAGATCGCGGCCAAAAATCGCCTCGAACCCTGCCATATCTTCAACCAGAACAGGCCGATGCATCGGCCCGGATGCCGCGAAGCCCACGAACGCAGCCACGTCCATGCGCGGCAAAGGATCACGTGGCGGCGGCGGCTGGACTTCAAAGCGGATACCGGGCAGGCGCAGCATTTATTCGTTCCTGACGTTCATGATCAGTTTTTCGTAGGTGAGAACCATTTCTTCCATCGCCACATCGTTGCCCTTGGCATTGAAGGGGCCTGAGACGTATTTGGTGATGCGCGCGTTGTGCAGTTCCCACTCCAGAACCGGCTTGTGATCTTCGCTCAAGAGCGTAATCGTCACTAGTACAGCTTTGCGGAAGTCGATAAGCAATTCAAATAGCGAACTTTAGCTAAAAGAAACTGAACGAAATGCTTATGAACTTCCTCCAACGTGTACTAGACGCATCGCGTTCTGATTGCCTGTGCGGATATCATCCAACCAGCGATAGAGTTGAAGGGTGCCGATTGCGCCACGCTTGAGGGTCACGTCTGAGGCCTTGTTGAGGCCCGTTATCTTCCGCACCCCGTTGTCGCGGTCATTGCCGTTGCGGTATTCGGTCACGGTGACTTCCATGCCGATGTTGCTCACCTCTTGAAAGCCGCCCACGTAGCTGCCGACTTCACCCTTCATCGTGCTGTCGTTCAGATCAACGACAAAGTTAAATTGAACATACGGGCGTTCGGGTCGTGCCATACCTGGCCTCCTTAACCTCAACCTCAGATTTGGATCTTTGCCTGCTTGCCAGGGGTTTAAACTCCCTGTCTTGTCTGTTGCGACGCTTAAAGCAACTTAACTTTTAAAGGCGGAGAAAAAGATATTTTCTCCCTTTATCAACAAGAGGACTGTAGGGGCGCAGCGTGCTGCGCTTTTAAATGCGATCAGGTTGGGCGCAGCACGCTGCGCCCCTACGACCCCGTTTTAGATCTGTACTTATTTGCCAAACCGCATAAAGCGTCGCTCGTGCTATCTCAAAACCCTGTCCTGCTCCCTCTCCACGGAATGGGGAGGAGTCGGGGTTGGGATCAAAGCGCCTTTACCGCCGCGCTTCACCCGTCCATTGGCCGATGCGGAAGATGACGAATTCGGCAGGGCGGATCGGGGCCACACCGATGAGGCACACCAGACGCCCGTTATCGAGATCGTTCTGTGTCATGATGGAGCGATCGCAGCGCACAAAAAACGCTTTGCTCGGGGTATCACCCAGCAGCGCCCCGTTCGACCATTCGTTGAGCAAAAAGCCCTCAATCGTGCGGCGAACATTGGCCCACAGATCCGGGCCGTTCGGCTCAAACACGGCCCACTGCGTCCCGCGATCAACCGAGCGCTCCAGATAGGCGAAGTAGCGGCGCAGATTGACGTACTTCCATTCGGGATCATCCGTCGCCATGCGTGCGCCCCACAGCAGATAGCCGCGCCCCTCGAAGTAGCGGAAGCAGTTGATGCCTTCAGGGTTCAGGACGTCCTGCTGGCCTTTGTTGAGCAGCCGTTCAAAGCCAATGGACAGCGTGACGACCTCATTCGCAGGCGCTTTGTAGACGCCGCGCGTGATATCGTTGCGTGCATAAATGCCAGCCACGAAGCCGCTCGGCGGCACGTGAATCTGCTGCCGTGTGATGGGATCGAGGATGCATATCCAGGGATAATAGATTGCTACATATTTGGAATTGAACTTAGCACGCAGCTCGCGCACCCCGGAGACAGACTGCTTGTCGCCGCAGTCGACCACGGCAATGCTGGACTTAACCCAGTATAGTGGTTCTTCCGCACTTTATGTAGAACTCAGGGGGGAGCCAAGACCCGGATGCGGAGTAGATCAAAGTTAGCGCGCCCATACATTTGTCGCTTGATGAATTTTAGGCGGTTGACTTGTCC
>DAOTUR010000733.1:0-2267 GCA_034436915.1 Anaerolineae bacterium | reverse complement strand
GCTCAGTTCCGCCACGCTGCCGACGCACAAGCTTTCTCCGGTGCGATCATCGATCCAGACAGGCAGCGGCGTCCCCCAGTAGCGCTCACGTCCGAGCGCCCAATCTTTCACATCATCCAGCCAATTGCCAAAGCGCCCATCGCGGATGTGCTCAGGCACCCAGTTGATCGTCTGATTCAGGTTCACCAGTTGATCACGGTACTGGGTTGTACGGATGTACCACGTCATACGCGCCAGATACATCAGCGGCGTCTGGCAGCGCCAGCAGAACGGGTAGCTGTGCTCATATTTGGTCGATTTGTACATCAGGCCGCGATCTTTAAGGTCCTTGATGATCGCAGGATCAGCATCCTTGAACCACTGACCCTTAAATGTGGTGATGGCATCGATGAAGCGGCCTTCGCCATTAACCGTCATGAACGTCGGCAGATTGTTCTTGCGCCCTACCTCTGAGTCATCCTGTCCAAAGGCCGGAGCGATATGGACGATGCCTGTCCCGTCTACGGTGCTGACAAAATCGCCCGTGAGCACATAGGCATGATCTTTGTCCGTCGGCAGGAAGGTATACAGCGGAGTGTAGCGTGTCCCCACAAGCTCCTGACCGTTCATGCGTTTGACGATCGTGTAATTTTCCGGATTCGTCAGCGCTTTGCTCATCAGAGCTTCCGCCAGGATCAACTGCTCTGTGCCTTCGCCGTTGGGCAGCGGGCCTTCCACCTGCACATAGTTCACATTCACGCCAACGGCGAGTGCTGCGTTGCCGGGCAGCGTCCAGGGGGTCGTCGTCCAGGCCAGCAGTGATACGCCGGGCTGATCTTTAAGCGGGAAGCGCACAAATACGCTGGGGTCTTTGATCGTGTCATAGCCCAGTGACAGCTCATGGCTGGCGAGCGGCGTGCCGCAGCGCGTGCAGTATGGCACGACTTTGTAGCCCTGATAGATTAGGTCTTTGTCCCACAACTGCTTGAGCACCCACCACACGCTCTGGATGTAATCGTTGGTGAAGGTGACATAGGCATTATCGAGATCGACCCAGTAGGCGGTGCGCTCGGTCAGTTCTTCCCACTCTTTGATGTTGGTGAAGACGTTCTCGCGGCATTTCTGGTTGAATTCGGCGATGCCGTAGGCTTCGATGTCTTTTTTGCCCGTGAAGCCCAACTGCTTCTCGACAGCGATTTCAACGGGCAGACCGTGTGTGTCCCAGCCGCCGCGCCGTTCCACCAGATCGCCCTGCATGACGTGATAGCGCGGGAAGATATCCTTGAACGAGCGGGCCAGGACATGATGGCTGCCCGGTTTGCCGTTGGCGGTGGGCGGCCCTTCATAGAAGACATAGCGGCGGGCGTTTTCGCGGCCCTCAGTGGTACGCGCAAACACACGGCTGCGCTTCCAGAACTCTAATTGTTCGCGTTCGACTTTCTGGATGTCGACGCGGGGATCAACTGGCTTGAATGCCATAGGGGTTTTGACCTCATGTAGTAGTGGATCGGCAAGGATTATACGAGAGACAGGCGCTTTATCTAAGCGTGCCGTTTCCTATTCGTATAATTCGCCGTGGCACGATTGACGCCACGATACCACCTCCTTACATGATTGGGGAGTTTAATCGTTTTTATTATAGCAACGTTTTTGATTTTTGGAGCCGATGAAATATAGGAGAAGTGTGACATTTGAGGAAGACAGACGCTGGTAGGATCATCATAAGCGCTATAATCAGAGATCATGATTGCTGAGGGTTTAGGCCATGACTGACTATACACTCCATGTCCCAGAAGAGATTTACCGTCGTGCGGAGCAAATCGCGGCGGATTCAGGCCAAACGATTGATAAGATTCTACTCAATCATTTGCAGACTCTTACGCTGTCGCCTCTACCACACGATGAACAGCAGGAGTTAGACGCCCTCAAATATCTATCAGACGACGCCCTGAGAACAATCGCACGGGAACAGGTGGCGTCTGATATTCAGACTCGTATGCACACGCTGATGGATCGCAACACACAGGGCACGATTACATCGGCTGAGTATGATGAACTCGCGCTCTATGTTGAGCGGGGCAATCGTCTGATGGTACGCAAAGCTGAGGCGGCTTATTTGCTGCAAATACGTTAAATCAGACGCTCATCAGCATCAAGATCAAGCTCTTCTGTTTCGCCGCGTATATACTCGTCACGCGCTTCGTTCGCCAAACGCTCTAACACATCCTGCGATTTGGCAAACGATTGATCCCACAAGGCATCATAAACCGAGGCTGCATCCTGTAACA
>DAOTUR010000732.1:0-8498 GCA_034436915.1 Anaerolineae bacterium | reverse complement strand
TCCATCCGCTGACTTTAATGCCAGTTACTCGGTAACACCGGACAACATGGCAAAAAATCACCCTAAAAAAGCATCTGAACGGGTGAAACGTCCGTCTCGGTCTAAAAAAGGGCCAAAGTTCATTGGGCAGGATGCATCCTGCCCCTACGAACCTAAAATTCGCATGAAGAGGTGAATGATTACTCAACCCCTGACGACAGGGCATAAGAGAGATCAAGCAGGTTCGATTTGCTTAACTTGGTGTGTATGGGATGCGATGCTGTGCGTCTACCGTCGAAACACATGACGGACGACCAGAAGGCCGTCCCAACAGCGTGTCTTACTTTAACTGCGGCATCACGATATCGTAATTGCCATGCCAATCGCTCTCGCTCCGCATGGCCTTGTTAATCTCAATATCCGAGAAGTGCGGCAGCAGCTTGAGCATGATCATGGGCAAATCTTCCCATTTGTCCTCGCGCAGGATTTTTTCCAGCGAGGGGCGCAGCGCCTGGGACCACCACCATTTCTCCTCAAAATCAGACGCTTTTTTGTAGTAATTGCGCTTCTCCCAGGCTTTGACCGACTCACCTATCGTCTCGTCAATCTCGCGCAGTGACAGGATGATGGTGGCAACCATGTCTTTCACTTCGTCATCCAGGCCCTTCTTCTGGCCCAGACCGCGCAAGATTTCAGCAATCGTCCGCATCAGATGACTGCGGCGCTTGGCAGGGGCATTTGTATTCACCACACGGCCCATAACAAGTGTCTCCTTAGGAATGTAAATACGGACGAATGCCCATGTAGACTTTTGGGCCGCCCACTGTTTTGAGAATCGTCTGGGCATCCCGTCCGGTGGCTTGGGCCAGTTCCAGCGGGCTGCGCGGTTGGTTGCTACTGGCGATGAAGACACGGAACAGGCTGTCCACCAGCGACGTATGCGTATTGATGAAATCAGGCACATTGGCCGCCTCTTGCAGGGCCAGCCCCAGCTCATCCAGGCGGAACACTTCGGCGGTCTCAGGGTGGATATAATCCAATGTCTGATCGGCAGTGGTCTTGGTCTGGAAATACGCCCGCTTCTCCGGCGGCAGGTGGCTCAAAAGATACGTCCTGAGATCACTCGGACGGTCACGCGACCACCAGTCGTAATCAATGTGAAATTTGGTTTCGAGTGTTGGTTTCACCAGTGCGCTCGGTTTACCAGGCTGCATGGGTTTACCCCATTTCTTGACTGCTCAATTTCCAGTAATGATCGCCCACATCCTCAAAGTCAGAATTGGCGCGTAAGATGGCAAACAGCGGCCCCGGCGGAGAGCGGCGAATCACGTTGAAGACGCTGTACAGCGTTGTCACATGCACCGTCCCCTGCGGCGAGAGCTTGCCCAATTCCGTCATCAGGGTGCGAAGGATCGTGACCATCGTCTTATTCCGATGCGCCTTCACCATTTGATCCAGCGGCCTCAATTCATCGACGCCGAAGATGAATAGATCATCGTAGGCCGCACCAATGGCGCGTTTGCGATTTTCAAACAGGATTTGATCGGGGCTTGGCACGAACATGCGAATCCACTCGGTGCGGGCCTTATACCCCTCAAAACTCAGTTTGATCTGGCCGGGTTTGTCGCCCTGTTCAACCGTGAGACGTCCGCCCACTGGAAAGCGATGTTTGGTATAAAACGGCTCCAGCCCATACACATACTTATGCTCATGTACCACCCAGCCCGTGAAGGACTCGTTGTCGCTGGTGTCGATCAACTCAACATAAATGCGTGGCGTGCGGGCCGACGGGAAAATCATGCGCGTTTTGGCATTCAGCGGCAGCGTCCCGGCGCGGCGGTGCGGATAGAGCAGCGTGGTGGTGGCGCGGCGCAAACGGCCTTCAAAATCGATATCGGTGAGTTCATCATCGAGTTCAGTTTCCAGGTCGATCATATCTTCAGTCAGCAAATCCTCATCATAGGGGATTTCTCGATAGTCCAACCACTCCGGTACGGCCCGCACGATGGTCGGCTCCATCCGGGTGAGATACCAGCGAATTTGTCCCGATGGGCCAACCTCGTCAAAGCGTCCATCTTTGCTCATGGCAAGATTGAGCGAAAAGATTTGCAAGCCCATACCCGCGCTGCCCAGGCCGCCAATCTGCCCCAGAATTTCTTCGGGCGAGAGGGGGCCGCCGTTGTTCATATCGAGCACAGCTTCGGTCAGGTGCATGGTTCCCATATCAACATCCATGACGAGATCGCGCACAAACCACTGCCCCGCCATCTGCATCAGTTCGGTGCGGGCTTTGAGAGCGGTTTGCAGGGTGCTGAGGATGACGTTACGGCCCTGTTCGAGGGTTTCGGAGGCGCTCATATTAGGAGCTTCCGCCGCATCCAGGTCAGCAGCGGATTGAATCAAAGCATGGGGCATGGTCAGGCCAGCGGCAAATTCACGCGGCGCTGCGCCATTGGTGTTGTGAATGGCAGCATCAAATTCAACTGCGATGACCTGATACGGGCCATAATCCTGATTATCACCAGGGCGCACCTGTTTGACGGTGGCTGTCGCGTAATCAAACTGCGGGAAGATCAGGCGTGATCCATCGGTATAAGTGTGAGCGGGATTGTAGAGTTGGGTATCCCGATAGCGGGCTTCGAGGGCGTCATGCTCGGCTTGAAGACGCTGCTCAAGCAAAATAAGCGCAAGCTGCTCAGTGGTCATGGGTGTCTCGCGTTCCAGCAGCAGGTTCACGAGCGAGTCAACGTCATCTTCGCTCAGGCTGAATGAGCGGGTCAAGGCATGAGTCATCATAGGCGAACGCCTCCATAGTTGTCCAGAAGGGGGAGGGCGGCGCGTCCACCAACGGATGTCGTCGTGCGAGGATCAAGAAAGCAGGCAACCGCCGAATCCAAGGAAAATTGAGGTCCTGGTCAATAGAGGAATGCACATGAAGCTTCGAGTATAGCATAATGCCTCTTTCTCGGTATAGGGGGGAGTGTTAAGCGGACGCTATAATGAGAGAAGCATGGGTTGATTTACAGGCATCATGCCTCTATAATCGGCCCGTTGTGCGAGAATTTGCCTGTGCAAGAGTTAATAAGGATAAGACAAAATGTCAACAAAACGGACGTACCAGCCGAAGAAACGGCGTCGGGCACGTGTGCATGGTTTCCGGGCGCGTATGGCGACCAAAGGTGGCCGCAAGGTGCTGAAAGCACGTCGCGCTGCTGGACGTCATCAGCTCACGGTGACACCGAATCATGTGAAGAAAATCAACTGGAATGCGTCGTAGGATCTTCGATGATGCGGCGGCGGTATCGTCTGCGGCAAGAAGACGATTTTAAGCGTGTTCGTGAGGTGGGACGAGCCTACCATCACCCTTGGCTTATCCTCAGCGTTGCCCCGGGTCGTTGGCTGCACAATCGCTACGGTTTTATTACGCCCAAGCGGTTGGGTAAGGCCGTTCACCGCAATCGTCTGCGTCGTCAGCTTCGTGATATCATCCACCGACTGCAAGGTCAACTGCGTCAGGGCTTTGATGTGGTCGTCATTGGACGACCCGCAGGCATGACGCAGTCGTTTGTGGCCCTTCAAGCGGCCCTCCTCACTCTCTGTACACAAGCGGGTCTGATTATGCAGAAGGATGATACAGCATGTTAACATGGCTGGCCCTCAAATCTATTCGCCTGTATAAGCGATTCCTCTCCCCCCTTCTGCCTTCCGCCTGTCGTTTCACACCGACCTGTTCCGAATATATGTACGAAGCCATCGCCGTTCACGGACTGCTGCGTGGGTTACGTTTGGGCTTGTGGCGCATCTGGCGCTGCCAACCCATGTACCCCGGCGGAGCTGATCCTGTGCCTCCCAGGGAGTCGAGAGTTTGAACGCCTTTACACGTCACACAAGACGCCCCCTCATGCTGGTCGCGCTGCTGTTGGCAGCCGTGTCAGCCGGGTGCAGCACGCGCATCGGCACAAGTTGGCCGATGCTCGATACAGTCGAAATGGGCGGGCGTACCCGCATCGTTGTCGGCTACAACACTATCGTCGCTCTCCTCGATCCGTCTAACGGCTCTGTCACACAGCTCGAAGACTCTGAGGGGCGCGTTCGCAATGATGAGAATGGCAATCCACGCCGCTGGATTATCGATGGCGGCTCAAAAGAACATGCCGAGTTTTTTGGTCGGCCTCTTCGTCTTGATGACGATTATCTGCTGTTTCCCTCCGCTAACAACCGCCTCCTCAAGGTCGATCTCAAGGGGGCGCTGATTGATCCGCCCGACGCCAAAGGCATCCCGCTGAGCAGCCCGGCCATTGCCAACCTTGTGGCGAGCGATATTATCATCTATGCGTCCCTCAAGTATGGGGATGTGGTGGCGCTGGATCGTGATACATACACCGAACTCTGGCGGGCGTCTGTGCCTGAGGGTGTTTGGTCAGCCCCTGTGATTCAGGATGGTATCCTGTATGTATCAGGCATCAATCATTTTCTGTATGCCTATAATGCCGAAACAGGCGCACCGGTCTGGTCGGTTGATCTCGGCGGTCTGGTGGGCGCATCGCCGCTGGTGACAGCCGATGCCGTCTATATCGGCAGTTTCGACCACAAGATGTTTAAAATCTCCAAAGATGGCCAGATTCTTGCTGCTTTCGAGGGCAATAACTGGTTCTGGAGCACGCCCGTCCTCGCTGATGGCGTCCTCTATGCCACTGACCTCGGCGGCTCCGTCTATGCCATCAATCCGACGGATATGACCGCTGTCTGGTCATTGAAAGTGGCCTCGCGTGGCATTCGGCCTGGGCCGATTGTGTCAGGCGATTATGTCGTGGCGGCAAGCCGCGATGGATCGGTCTATTGGCTGACACGCAAGACGGGCGAACTCGTCAAACGTCGTGAACTCGACGGACGTCCTGAAATTCTGTCGGATATGCTGCTGCTCGAACCGAGCGATAGCCTGGATATCAGTGAATCCTTGATCGTCATCGGAACCGTCGATACGGCACGGTTGGCGATTGCCTTCCCATTGAACCCGGACAGCGGGTATCAGGGTTGGATCTACTCTCGTTAGTGTTGGAGAACATTAGGCCATGTGGGATCTGATCCTGAACCCGTTTGTCACCCTGTTGACCTGGATGTATTCCATCTTCAACAAGGATATCGTCGTCTCTATTGTCGTCTTTACGATTCTCGTTCGTATGATCACCTATCCGCTTTTCGCCAAGCAGCAGCAGTCGTCCCAACGGATGCAGGAATTGCAACCGCGCTTGAAGAAAATTCAGGAGAAGTACAAAGGCCGCGAGAAAGAGCCGGAAGTCCGCGAGAAGATGGTGCAGGAGCAGATGGCGCTCTACCGTGAAGCGGGCGTGAGTCCCTTCACAGGCTGTTTGCCGCTGCTGATTCAACTGCCCATCATGATTGCCCTATACTCAGCGATTGCGTTTGCGCTGGCCTATACGCCGTATCAACTGGTCGATCTGGCGGATCGACTGCTCATTCCAGGGCTGGATACACTTATCCCCTTGAAGCATGTGTGGCTGGGTATGAACCTGACCCAGGCCCCGACCCCGCCGCTGAACCCGACCTATGCGTTAGTGCTGCCGCTGCTGGTGATGGTGACAACCTATTTCCAGTCCAAACTGGCGATGCCGCAGACGCAGGCCCCCACTGAAGGCACTGAGGTCAACCAGACCGAAGCCATCAACCGCTCGATGACGACGATCATGCCGATTATGCTCGGTGTGTTCTCGCTGTCATTCTCGGTGGGTCTGTCGATCTATTTCATCACGGGCAATCTCATCAGCATCCTGCAATACAGCCCGATCGGGAAACGTGCGATGGAGCGTGTCTTCGCAGGCGGCAAATCCAAGAACACCGAAGTCATTGAAGAGCTTCCGGCAGCAGGGCGCAAGCCTGCGGTGGCAGGCGCGTCCTTAAGTGCGACCAACGGTGACGAGATCGGTAAAAAGACAAAAAAGAAGGTCCGTCGTTAGACGATGACAGAATAGGAAACTTCTCGATCGAGAAGTTTCCCATTTTGCTGTGTTTCATTCATAATGGATGAGCACATGGGCCTATAAACAGTGAGATCGATTGGGGGCGGACTGTATACGATGCAATCCGCCTCTTTTTACACAAAGGGTTTTTAGAATGACATCTATTGAAAAAACGGGCGAGACCGTCGAGGCAGCCATCCAAGCGGGCCTTGCCGAACTCGGCGTGAGCGCGTCCGATGTCATGGTGGAGGTTCTAGAGGAAGCCAGCCGAGGCATTATGGGCATTGGCGCACGTCCCGCACGGGTGCGGCTCGTGTTGATGAACTCCCATCGAGAGACAACGACCTATTCACCGATGGGGATGCCCGAACACAACGACTATCCCACAGCGGAAGCGCCATTTCGTCCCGAAGATTATGAACGATTTGACCCAACGAAATCGACTAATACCTCGCGTGGGTCTCGTTCGGGTGGCCCGCGCCGCGATGGGCCGCCACCGCGTGGCGGGGATCGGCCTGCGGGCAATCGCCAGGGGCCAGATCGTGGTGCGCCACGTCCTGATCGGCCTGCTTCGGGAGCACGCCCACCCGCGCCCACCGATGCGCCGCCGAGTGCGGATCGTGCGGCACGGCCTGATACAGGTGTGCGTCCGTCAAGCCCTGATCGTCCTGGTTGGACGGATCGCCGTGAGCCGAACAATCGCGGCCCGCGCCGTGACAATGGGCCGCGTGGAGATCGCCCGGAGCGCCCGCGCCGTGATCGTGATGCTGGCGGTCATCAGTATGATTATGAACCCAACGATGATGATATTGCCGCCCCCGTCGGCCCCGAAATCATGGAAGCCGATGCCGATGAAACGGCCCGTGTTGGCAAGGAGCTGCTCGTACAGCTTCTCATCAAGATGAACTTGGAAGGCACTGTGACCATCCATCGCGCCGAGCCGACACGCGAGACCGAAGAGCTGCACTGGATTCTGAATATTGGCGGCGTTGAAATGAGCCGCCTGATTGGGCGGCGCGGCGAAACGCTCACAGCGATCCAGTATCTGCTGCGCCTGATGATCAGCCGCCGCCTGCAAACCCATGCCAATATCATCGTGGATGCCGGGGGCTACAAGGCCAATCGCGCCATCCGCCTCAAGCAGTTGGCGCATCGCATGGCTGATCAGGCCATCGCGCAGAATCGCACCATCGTGTTGGAACCGATGCCGCCCCACGAACGGCGCATCCTCCATCTGTCGCTGCGTGCTCGCCCGGATGTGACGACCAAGAGCATCGGGGAAGGCGACAATCGTAAAGTGACGATTTCACGCAAAGCAAATGCCGATGAGTGAGTCGCCCTATCTGATTATCGGCCACATAACAGCAGACATTACGCCGCAGGGCCGTGTGCTTGGCGGGACGGTTTCCTATGGGATGTCTGTGGCGCGGCAGTTCGCCTATGATCCGATTCTGGTCACGTCGGCGGCCCGTGAGGAACCGCTGCTTGAGGCGTTGGACTGCACGCACTGTGTGATCATTCCTGCCGCCCAGACGACGACGTTTGAGAATATCTACGAGGGGTCACATCGTACTCAGTATATTCACGGCGTTGCCAGCCCGATTCGCCCGGATGATATTCCTACGTCCGTCCAATCGGCCCGTTATGTGCATCTTGCGCCGATTGCGGATGAGATTGACCCGGAAATCGCCTTCATGTTCCCGGATGCGACGGTGATGCTGACGCCGCAGGGCTGGATGCGCCGCTGGGACGATAAAGGCCGTGTTCGCTTCAAGCGCTTTGACAACGAGGCGGTGCTGCGGGCTGTCGATATTGTCGTCATGAGCCGCCAGGATATTGCCGAAGCGCCGGAACTGGAACAAGAGTATGCGGGCCTTGTAAAGCATTTGTTTGTCACCGATGGGGCCAACGGCGGGGTGTATTATCACAATGGCACACCGCAGTCCTATACCGCCTATCCGGTGCAGGAGGTCGATCCAACAGGGGCAGGTGATGTGTTTGCGACAGCGCTTCTCGCCAGCCTCGCGCAAACGGGCGACGATCTGCATAAGTCGCTGCGCGTCGCCGCAAAGCTGGCCGCCTTGTCTGTGACACGCATTGGTATCAACAACACGGTTCGTGCTGATGAGGTCAAAGCGGTATTGGCCGAAGTGAATTCTTTCTAAAGCGAGCAAAAGAGATACGAGTGGTGGTGGGAAGGGCGCAGCCGAGGCCGCAAAAGCAGAACGACTGCTGGTGTCTCGGCTGCGCTCTATTGATTTTTAGAGGTCTACAGACACTTAGGAGTCTTGTCGTGGTCATTGATCGCATCCTCTATAACGGACATATTTACACGCAGAACGCCGCCCAACCTCGCGTGCAGGCCCTTGCACTCATCGGAGAGAATATTGTCGCGGCGGGCACGAACGATGAGATTCTCGCATTGGCCTCAGCCCGCACGCAAAAACACGATGTGCAGGGACACAGCGTCATCCCCGGCCTGACGGACGCGCATATTCATTGGGAATGGCTGACGATAGCGCTGCATTCCGTCGATGTCTA
>DAOTUR010000731.1:0-8709 GCA_034436915.1 Anaerolineae bacterium | reverse complement strand
GGAGAACGCAGAGAGAAATGTTTTAAGAGAGGTCGTCAGAGGCGAAGTCAACATGTCAAACTCTTTGGCTGATCTGCTCTCATTATACAAGCAAGAGAACATGGTATGCTCTGCAAAATGAAAAATTTGAGCAATGATTCCATGTGCCTCCTCGCGCTTCTTCTGATTTTGCTTGCTTTGCACCAAATCACATCCGTGATGACGGTGTTATCACAAGCGGATATACTCATGCAGGCTGTCCAAGCCTCGCCATTGATACAAGTTGTGCTGGCGCTGGCCTGGATGCTCGTGAGCGGCGCGGCGCTCATGCGGTTGTGGCGGCGTTCGCCCTGGGCAAGCCCGCAAGCCGTTGGCATACTATGGGGCTTCGCAGCGTATAGTCTACTGCGTGTGCTCTTAACAGCCCGTGCAGATTATGATCGGGGCCGAGGCCTGTTGTGGGGACTCCTGCTGGGTGTGATTGGTATAACGGGTGCGATCCTGTGGGGACGCACGCGCAGCAATTCAGGGATAGGAATACAAGGTGAATCCAAAAGTTGATGAACTTCACGCTCGCCGTGCGGCGAGCCATGCCGGGGGCGGCGAAGAGCGTGTGAAAACACACCGCTCCAAAGGGCGGCATACCGCCTATGAACGCCTGGATATCCTGCTTGATCCGGGCAGCTTCCGCGAACTCGATGCCTTCGTTGAGCATCGTTCGACCAATTTTGGCCTTGATAAACAAAAGTTCCCCGGTGACAGCGTTGTTACGGGTTGGGGGACTATCGATGGCCGCCTTGTGTATGTCTATTCGCAGGACTTCACCGTCCTGGGGGGCAGCCTGAGCGAAGCCCACGCCCATAAAATCCTCAAGGTCATGGGCATGGCGATGAAGACGGGCGCACCACTCATCGGCCTGAATGACAGCGGCGGCGCACGCATCCAGGAAGGCGTCGAGAGTCTGGCGGGCTATGCCGAGATTTTCCTACGCAACACGATGGCAAGTGGCGTCATCCCGCAGATCAGCGTCATTATGGGGCCATGCGCGGGCGGCGCAGTTTACAGTCCGGCGCTGACCGATTTTGTCATCATGGTCGAAAACACCAGCTATATGTTCATCACTGGCCCGAACGTGGTGAAACAGGTCTTGAACGAAGATGTCACCGCCGAAGAATTGGGCGGCGCACACGTCCATGCCACCAAGAGCGGCGTCTGCCATATGGTCGGGCGCGATGAAACACAGGCGCTGCTGCTTGTGCGCGAGTTGTTGAGCTATCTGCCACAGAACAACATGGAAGATGCGCCTGTTATCCCGACCCGTGATGACCCGCTGCGCACCGATCCCACGTTGAACACACTGATCCCGGATAATTCTAATAAGCCCTACGATATCAAAGAGGTCATCACGCGCATCGTGGATGATGGACACTTCTTTGAGATACAGGAAGACTACGCCGCCAATATCGTCATCGGATTTGCACGTCTCGGCGGCAACAGCATCGGTGTGGTGGCGAATCAGCCGATGGTGCTGGCGGGCGTGCTGGATATCAATGCCAGCGAAAAAGCCGCCCGCTTCATCCGTACCTGTGACGCCTTCAATGTGCCGCTTGTGACCTTTGTCGATGTGCCGGGCTATATGCCGGGGACAGAGCAGGAGCATCATGGCATCATTCGCAGCGGGGCCAAACTGCTGTTTGCCTACTGCGAAGCGACAGTCCCCAAGCTGACCGTGACCACGCGCAAAGCCTACGGCGGCGCGTACTGCGTCATGAGCAGCAAGCACACTCGCGGCGATCTCAATCTGGCATGGCCGACGGCGGAAATCGCGGTCATGGGGCCGGAGGGCGCAGTGGAGATCATCAATCGGCGTGAGCTGGCTGAGGCGGCTGATCCTGTTGCCAAGAAAGCTGAACTCGCAGCGGAATATCGTAAAAAGTTCGCGCATCCGTACATTGCAGCAGCACGCGGCTTTGTCGATGATGTGATTGAGCCATCACAGACGCGCCCACGCCTGATTAACGCGCTGCAAGTGCTGCAAAACAAGCGCGACGAGAACCCGCCCAAGAAGCACGGGAATATCCCGCTTTAGGGGAAGGGACATATGATGCCAACTCGTGAACCACGCAATATTCAAAAGATTCTCATCGCCAATCGCGGCGAAATTGCGGTGCGCGTCATTCGCGCCTGCCGCGATCTGGGCATTGATACCGTCGCGGTCTACTCGGATGCAGATCGTAAAGCGCTGCATGTGCGCTACGCCGACGAAGCGGTGCATATCGGCCCGCCGCCGCCGCGTGACAGCTATCTCAAAAAAGAGACCATCATCGATGTCGCCCGCAAAACCGGGGCCGATGCCATCCACCCCGGCTACGGCTTTCTGGCGGAGAATGCCGAATTTGCCGCGATGGTGCGCGATGCCGGCCTGATCTTCATCGGCCCGTCGCCGGATGCCATTGCCACAATGGGCGATAAGCAGTCGGCGCGGCAGGCGGTGAAGCGCAGCGGCGTGCCGTTGATCCCTGGCACAGAGCCGGGCTTGAGCGACGAAGAACTGATCGCGGCGGCGCATAAAATCGGCTTCCCGGTGATGGTGAAGGCGGCAGCAGGCGGCGGCGGCAAGGGGATGCGGGCGGTCATGAAGCCCGAAGACCTGCCGATGGGCCTTGAATCGGCGCACCGCGAGGCCGAGAGCGCCTTTGGCAACGGCGAAGTCTATCTGGAAAAGATGCTCGTCGGCGCACGCCATATCGAGTTCCAGATTCTGGCCGATCATCATGGCAATACCATCCACTTGGGCGAACGCGAATGCAGCATCCAGCGCCGCAACCAGAAATTGGTCGAAGAAGCGCCCAGTCCCTTCATGGACCCCGATCTGCGCCAGCGCATGGGCGATATGGCGATTGCGGCGGCGCGTTCGGTGAATTATGTCAATGCGGGGACGATTGAATGCCTCGTCGATAAGGACAAAAATTTCTACTTCATGGAGATGAACACCCGCTTGCAGGTGGAACATCCCGTGACGGAGCTGGTGACGGGCCTTGATCTGGTCAAAGAGCAGATCCGTATTGCGCGTGGGCGGCGCATGGGGCCAACCGAGAGCCTGCAAGAGCCGAAAGGCTGGGCCATCGAATGCCGCGTGAATGCCGAAGACCCCTATAACAACTTCATCCCATCCACAGGCACGATTACGACCACCGTCACCCCCAAAGGGCCGGGCGTGCGCGTGGACAGTGGCATCTATGCCGGGTGGGAGATCACGCCGTACTATGACAGCATGATCGCCAAACTCATCACCGTCGGGGAGAATCGCCAGGAGGCCCTGCTGCGGATGAAGCGGGCACTGTCCGAGTTCATCATCATGGGTGTGAAGCACAATATCCCGTTCCACGTCAGCCTGATGAACAGCACGCGCTTCATTGCGGGCCAGTTTGATACGCGCTTCGTGGAAGATCGCTTCAACATCAACACGAATGAGCAGCCGCCAAGCGATACCGATCTCGAAACCGCCGCGATTGCCATGACGCTCTTTGCCCATCGCCAGCGCCAGTTGGCCGCGCAGGTGGTGGCCCCGCCCAAACGCGATACGAGCAACTGGAAGTGGACATCGCGCTGGGAGCGTTTGAGAAAATGAAGTACATTACCATCATCAACAAAAAGCAGTACGAAATCGAGATCGTTGGGGAGGGACGCCTGCTGGTGAACGGCGTGCTGCATGAGGTCGATTTCCTCGAACTTCGCAATTCGCTGTACTCGATCATCAAAGACAACCGCTCGCTGGAAATCGTCATTGATGAGACCAGTTCGGATCAATACGAGATTATGCTCGGCGGGCGGCTCTACGATGGGCAGGTGCTGGATGAACGCGCCCTGCTGATGATCAATCGCAAGGGCGGCATCAAGCTCAATTCGGGCGAGGTCAATTCGCCGATGCCGGGCCTGATCGTTGAGATTCGCGCAGAGGTGGGCGATACGGTGACAGAAGGCCAGACGCTCGTCATCCTCGAATCGATGAAGATGCAGAACGAACTCAAAGCGCCGCGTACAGGCACAGTGACGCAAATCGCCGTCAATAAAGGGCAGACCGTCGAGAAGGGGGCGCTGCTGGTGGTGATCGGGGATTAAATCCAGCTTTTCTAAAGACACAGACACATTCCACAAAAGGGGTGATTTTTGAGGGGGCCGTGATATATCATGGCCCCCTTGTTGTTTTCTCACGGGAGAGCATAGATTGAATTCACCTATATTGGATATGACGCAAAGACCGACAAACGCCCCGCGACAAGACTCTTTTATGAGATCATGTGTCATCGGAGGCGCATTCCTGGTTGCTGAAATTATGACCCTCATCGGCCTCGCGCTGTATATTTTGGCAGGAGCAAACCGCGTGCCGTTTCATGGCGATGAATCGACGATTCTCTACACCACCCGCGACATGTCCTACCTCCTGAACAATCAGATGGAGCATATTTTCTATTCGGATGCGCCAGAGACGATCAGCTCGACAGCCGCCACAGAACAGGATTTGCGCCTGCTCAATGGCACAGTCGCCCGTTATGTCTATGGGTTTTTTGCCATGCATCCCAAGACTCGTCAGCCGTTTGAACCTATCAATGAGCAATGGGATTGGGGCGCGGGCTGGGGCTATAACCTAGAAACAGGCCGCCTCCCAACGACGCTCCAGTTGAATCGTGCCCGCCTGCTCTCCAGTCTCTTGCTGGTGGGGGCGATGCTGTCGCTCTATGGCCTGACGCGGCGCATTGGCGGGCCAATCGCGGCCCTGATCGCGGCAGCCTATTTCACGCTCAATCCGGCGCTACTCCTCAATGGGCGGCGGGCGATGATGGAGAGCAGTTGGCTCCTGTTTGGCCTGCTGAGTCTGTATATCGCGGTTGGGATGTGCTGGCGTATTCAGGGGACGTGGCCGATTCCGTTTGGCAACCACAGACGGGCGCTTCGTTCTGTGCCGCTTTCAGGCTACGTGTTTCTGGGGGGAACGCTTGGCCTCGCGCTTGCGTCTAAACACACGGCGCTGTTTTATGTGGCGGCAGTGTTTGGGGCGGTGCTCTTTGCGCCCTTGCTTGCCAAACGTCGCCTCTGGCGCATCCATGCCGTTGGCGTGCCCCTGATGATCACCGTCCTGATTGGCATGTTTCTGGCGCTCAATCCGGCATGGTGGAGCGATCCCATCAGGCGCTTAGGTGAGGTGATGCATCTGCGCTCGGTGCTGTTGGCGGGCCAGAGCGAGACCTTTGGCGGCTATGCCACTACAGGCGAACGTCTTGCGGGCCTGCTGCGACAGGGGTTCATCGTGCCAGCGCAGTATTATGAGGTCGCCAATTGGAAAGAGCTGATCGGCGCTCAAATCGCGGCCTATGAGCAGTCTGGTCTCCAGGGCGTGAGCATTGGTGGCAGTGTGGCGGGGGCGCTGGTCGTGATCGGACTGGTTGCTGTAGGTGTCATGGCCTGTGTGCGGGCGCTCATCAATCCGGATAGTGTCATGGTCAGACCCGCCGAACCTGAACAAACAAATTTCAAGATTGGACGCAAAGAGATCGTTGCCAGATCAGCCTCTGAGGGGATCGAATTAGAGCGGGCAGCGCAGGCCGATGTAGACGTGGCTGTGCCGACGCCACTGCCTGCGATGGGCGCATGGGTCGCGCTGTGGTTGGGTTTGGCCGGGCTTGCCGCCGCTGTCACCACGCCGCTGGAATGGCAGCGCTATTATCTGCCGTTGTATCCTGCAATCGCCGTGTTTCTCGGCGTAGGCGTGATGGTGATCGTGCGGGCGGTGGCGAAACAGCGGCAGGGTGCGGTGCGCCAGACCCCGACAGATTCTCTTTGATATCATCCAGGAATTGATGTGCGGGTATGAATGGTTCGCTCTATTGGATCACTGAGTCGCTGCCGGGCCTGCTCTGGTTTGCGCTGGTGTATGGGCTGCTCGGTCTTCCTGCCGCGCTGTTCGTGCTGCCGCGCCGCCAGTGGTCGGATCGGGCGGCGGTGGGGGCGCTGGCAATCGCGTTTGCCCCGGCCCTGCTGACGCTGTGGCTGTTCGTCCTGGGGACGCTTGGGGCGGCGCTCAACACACCGTTGATGACGCCCGCACCCATGCTCATCGGCTGCGGCGTGATGGCCCTGGCGCTGTGGGGCGGCGTATGGCGCAAATGGCCCACGCCTTTAGAGGCAAGGGCGCACTATATTGCGCCCCTACGGAACAGCGATAAAACTCTCGTTGGCCTGCTGCTATGTCTGTTGGTGATCGCGGTCTTTTTGCGCTGGATCACAACCGCGTATTGGCCGTTCACCGGCTACGATACGCTGTGGGTGTATGGCTATCAGGGACGACTGTATGCGCTCAAGGGCCTGATCCCAACGACGATTGGCTACTATCCGCCGTTCATGTCGCTGCAATATGCCTCGGCGCAAATTCTGTTTGGCATCAACGACCATGCGGCCCGCATGACGATTCCCTTTTTGCATATCGGCGGCATCCTTGCGGCGTATCTGCTCGGACGCGGCCTGTTTGGGCGGCGGGCGGGCTGGGTATTGGCGGCGCTGTGGGGCCTGTATCCGCATGTGGGGGCCTGGGCGCAGATTGGCGATCTGGAGATTCCGCTGGCCTTTCTTGTCACGTTGTTCGTCGCTTTTTTCTTGCAGGCGTGGCGCGAGGCCGCTGAGACGACCAATCGGCGGGCAGCGCTCACGGCGGGGCTTGTGCTCGGCATCGCCCTCTGGACGAAGCCCACCGCAGGCGCGTTTGTGTGGGGCGTCGGGCTGCTGGTGCTGGTCGAATTTGTAAGAACGATTGTGCAGGAAAAGGGCAAGGCATGCCTTGCCCCTACGGAGTCTCAATGGCCTGTGTTCAGGCGGCGCTTCATGATCGCGGTCTATACGGGAGTGGCGTGTGCGCCGTTGGGCGGGCTGTGGTATGTGCGGAATCTTCTATTGGGGCATCATGCCGTTGATTTCCCTCCATCGAGCTGGCTGACCAAAGCCACGCGCAGCGGCGATCTGCTCGGATGGCTGCTGGTGGGGCTGCTCGTGCTGCTAATCGCAAACCTGATCTGGCGGCGGCCCCAGCGCGAAACTTTGATTCTGGGCATTGGCACAGCGCTCATTACGCTGGGGGCCGTGCCATCGATGCCCTGGTATGCGCCGCTGCGCGTCGATCCGCCGCTGAGCTACATCAGCCTGGCCGAGGGTGTGCTGATCGGGATAGGTGGGCTGCTGCTGGCGGGGCTGCTGCTCTACCGCTGGTTTTCGCTCTCATCAGATGCTCGATCCAGATGGGCCACGATTGGTGCGGCACTGCTGCTGGCGCTGCCGTATTTCATGACGTGGTTTTTCTCGTACAGCTATCACTACCGCCTGTCCTTTGCGATTGTGCCGCTGATGCTGCTGCCTCTCGCGGCGCTGTTGGGGCTGCTGTGGCCGATGGAAGAATTGAAAACGCTGGACAAAACGGTTGATGCACGCCTTATCCCAAAGAGCGTTTCGCAGCGCTGGCGTATCATATTTATCGGGGCTGTTGTGATTTTTCTGGCGATAGCGGGGATCACATCAACCATCACCGACGCCGCCCGCGATCAGGATTGGCTGTGGGTGGATCGCTATCCCGATGACAGCGCCCGCTACCGCGAGCATGTGCCAGAGATGATGCTGCTGCGCGATACGTTTGAAGCTTACAAACGCGATAATGGACGGATTCCCGTCATCATTGCACCGGGCGAACAGCGCCTGCAATTCTTCTATCCCGAACTGACGATCATCAGTAATACCGTACCGACACGCCTGGATGAGCTGGCCGGAGCCACGCATTATATTTATGGCACGCAGCCCGAATGGCGCTATCAGGATGAGCATCTTGCGACGGAGCAGAATCAGATTGTGGCAGCGTTGGGGCGCAAAGACCTGATGTATCACAATCTGTCATATGACGATGGCATCTTCCGCTACGAGGTGTATGAGATTCATCTTGAGGCCCGCGAAACGCCTGCGCTGACCTATCTGACTCCCCTTCCTCATCAGGTTGACTATGGTGGCGTGGTCGCATGGACGGACTATGCCGTCAGCAATGGGCAGTTCGGCAATACCATCTTCGCCGATCTTGCTTTTCGCGTCATCAAGCGGCCCACCCAGGAGATGACGCTGCGGCTGAGTTTTGTCGAGGTCGCAACGGGCAAGGTGGTGTATACGATGGACACCTGCATCGCGCCCAATCGATACGGCTGCTATCGCGCTCCGCTGTGGGATGAGGGCGAGACGATGATCACCAGCCTCAAGATTATTGGTGACAGCGATGCGGGTGATTTCCCCAGGGGCGATTATGCGCTGCGCCTGGAATTTGTGGGCGCGGATGGGCAGTCGCTGTCCGTGACTGTCGATGGCGTGTCACAAGCGTCGTATGATTTGCCGGGATTTCACCAATAGGGGGGCGTCTGTTTGTGCCTATCCCTCAAATAACATCAAAAATTGTAGGGGCGACTCATAGGTTGCTCCATATACACCAACTTAAGGATTTTGAGCCATGTCAATAACCGTCCCATCCGCATATGACATGGCAAGATCGCTTGCGCCAGGGACTGAAAGTCCCTGTCTCCCGTGTTGCGGAGTTGAAAACCCCGCCGAAACACGCCCCAAAAGATGGTTTGAGCGGGACTTTCAGTCCCGCAAAAGGCAAGGCAGGGGTTTTCAACCCCTGACGACAGGACAAAAGCGAGGCGGACGACA
>DAOTUR010000730.1:0-8294 GCA_034436915.1 Anaerolineae bacterium | reverse complement strand
GGGCGTGTTTCAGCGGGGTTTTCAACCCCGCAACATGGGAGACAGGGACTTTCAGTCCCTGGCGCAAGCGATTTTGCCATGTCATGAGGCGGATGGGCGGATGGGACGGTTATTGACATTGCTCACAATCCTTAAGTTGGTGTATATGGGGTGCGGTATACCGCACCCCTACAAAAACCCTGTGAACCGTTGTGACCCTTCAGCAGGACGTGAAAATTGTGACCAGTAATGATTCACCTATCCATGAGAATCGTGGGTTTGTAGGGGCACGATGGATCGTGCCCTAGTGATTTGTAGGGGATTTGGCGTGGGCGCGATGCATCGCGCCCCTACAAGGGCCATTGTCGTATGGATAGCTGAATAGATACTGTGACCACGACAATACAGCGTCTTTGCGGTGACTGCTTTTAAAGATCCATCACCAACTGGCGGAAATGTTCGCCGCGTTCGGCAAAATCTTTGTAGGCATCATAGCTCGTGCCGCCGGGCGACAGCAACACTACATCGCCGGCCTGCGCGACCTCATGAGCACGCTCCACAGCCGCAGGCAGATCGAGCACGCGAGTGACAACATCGTCTTTTGCGCCGCGCAAATTGAGGAGCTTCATGGCTTTATCGCTCACCTGCTTCTCACCGGGCTTGCCAAACACGACGATATGCCGCGCCTTTTGCAGCGCCAGAAAAATCGCCTCATCCCAGGGCAAATTTTTGTCTGCGCCGCCGATGAGCAGCACCAGCGGCTCTTTGAAGGCCCGCAGTGCCGCGATCAGGCGTTCCGGCGCGGTAGCGATGCTGTCATTGATGTAGGTGATACCCTCGTGTTCGCGCACCACTTCCAGACGATGAGGAACCGCCTTAAATGACTTGATCGTCTCGGTCATGATCTCGGTTTCAACGCCGGGCCGATCTGCTGCCAGACCGTAGCACCCGGCCATCGCGCAGGCGGCCAGCACATTGAGGATGTTATGATCGCCGCGCAGCGGAATATCCTTGCGCTCACAGATGACGTGGGGGCGTCCGTCGAAGCTGGCATTGCCGGAGACCAGCAGGCGATCTCCGGCCAGGAATGCCCCATCCGCCAGCATGGTGCGGGCGCTAAAGTTGACGATTTCGCCATTGGCCGCGACTTCCAGCGACTTGCTGACGGCATCATCATCACTCAGCACCGCGTAATCAGTGGCCCGCTGATGCTGCAAAATGTTCGATTTGGCGTCGATATACGCCTGCATACTGCCATGACGATCCATATGATTGGGCGTGATATTCAGGACTGCGGCGACGGTGGGGCTGGTCGTCATGAGATCAAGCTGGAAGCTCGACAATTCCATCACGACGACATCCGCCTGCGTCATCTGCGCCAGCGAATCGAGCAGCACATCGCCCGTGTTGCCGCCGACCCAGGTGTTAAAGCCCGCATTTTTGAACATCGCTGCCGTGAGGCTGCTGGTGGTCGTCTTGCCTGCGCTGCCCGTGATGCCGACCACAGGCGCGGGGCAGCGCTCCATGAATAACTGGGCATCGTTGGTGATGAGGACGCCGCGCTCATGGGCCGCCCGAATGACGGGCAGTTCCAGCGGCACACCGCCCGATACACACACCAGATCCACCTCTTCCGCGAGATCGGCGGGATGATCGCCCAGCACAAAGCGCACGCCCGGATACTCGGCCTCATGGAGTTGAAGCTGCTGGGCCGTTTGCTGATCGTTGACGATCACCTGAGCGCCCTGTGTGGGCAACCAGCGGGCCAGCGCCTGTCCCTGCCGCGCAAATCCCAGGACTAACACTCGTTTTCCGCGCAGTTCATGTGCCATTGTCTTAAATCCTTAATCTGATATTTTTAAGTATGTATTTTGCCCTTACCCCAATCCCAACTGCATGGGAGAGGTCGGGTGAGGGGTTTATCAGCACAGCAATCCAAAACTCAAATTATTGATATCATAAGGCCAATCGCGGATGGAGACATGAGCGCCGCTTAAAGCAGCGCCAGCGCCACCCCGATCATGGCACTCAGCAGGCCCACCAACCAGAAGCGCTGTACCACCTGAGTTTCGCTCCAGCCCACCATCTCAAAGTGATGATGAATCGGCGTGCGCCTGAACGGGCGAATATCCACACCCCAGTAGCGGCGGCTGAATTTGGCCGATCCCACCTGAATAATAACACTCAATGTCTCGATCACCGGAATGAAGGCAATGATGGGCAGCAGCAGCCATTCGCCCGTCATCACGGCCACCGTCCCCAGCGTCGCACCCAGGGCCAGCGCCCCAACATCGCCCATAAAGAGTTGAGCCGGATGCGCGTTAAACCACAGGAATGCGAAGCACGCACCAACGATGACGAAGCACAATTGCACGAGATAAATCTGGCCCTGCAAGAAGGCGATCACGCCGTAGCCCGCAAACGCACTCGCCGTGATGATGCCCGCCAGCCCATCCAGACCATCGGTCAGATTGACCGCGTTAGACATGCCGACGATGATGAACATCGTAATGCCGATGAACACCAGCGGCGGCAGCGGGATCGCGCCCGATAGCAGCGGCAGTTTCATCTCACTGGCGAAGGCAAAGCCCCCATCATAGAACGTCATGACCAGCGCCGTCGCCAGCGCCAGAAACACCTGCACCGCAAATTTCACACGCCCCGGCAGTCCTTCGCCCACAATCCCGCGTGAGTTGCGAATGCCTTCCCAATCATCAATCAGGCCGAGCATCCCAAACCCCACCAGCACGCCCAGGGGCAGCAGAATACTCGCGCCCTTCCCCGTCTGCACAATCGCCGCCACATTCAGGGCCAGCGTAATGAGGATGACGGGCGTCACGATCATGATGCCGCCCATCGTTGGCGTACCGATCTTGTAGCCGTGTGAGTCTTGCAGTTCGCGCCGCACCTGCTTGCCGATATGAAACAGCTTCAGGATTTCGATGAACGGCCCGCCCCAGATGACGCCGAGCAGAAATGTGACGCCGCCCACCGTCAGCGCGAGAGGTAATTGTGTTCCCATAGATCGCTTTGCCTTGATGTCATAATAATCTCATTGGCCCTACACCCCAACCCCTCTCCCACTGCATGGTAGAGGGGCTTTTTGCACCCCACTCCCATCCTCGCCCCAAATAGAGATATTTAGGGCGGTATGTAGGGACAAGGCCCGCCTTGTCCGAATGTCCGAATGGGTGGACATGGCGTGCCATGTCCCTACGACAACATCCTTATATTCCTAAAAATCAGTATGGCGGATGAGTAGAGGCGCAGCGTGCTGCACCCAAAAACGATGATCTCGATCAAGGGCGCAGCACGCTGCACCCCTACAAAGCCCCTCGCCCCTTGTGGGAGAGGTCGGGTGTGGGGTTAACGACAGGCCATGTCCACATATTCGGACAAGGCGGGCCTCATCCCTACAAAGCCCCTCGCCTCTTGTGGGAGAGACCGGGTGAGGGATCATCGTTCGTTCACGCGCCCGCCGTTGGCTTGCAACTGGCGACGAATATCATCCGTCGGGATACCCAACAGGATCACCAGCCGTTCCGCCAGCGTCTTGAACACGGGTGCGGCCACCACACTCCCCCAATACTCAGCGGGGCGATCCAGCTTGACGAGAATAATCACCTGCGGATCATCCGCCGGGAAAAAGCCGATGAATGAAGCAATCGATGAGCCGCTCTCGTAGCCAGTGGGCGACGGAATCTCCGCTGTCCCCGTTTTGCCTGCGATGGTGTAGCCATCAACCTGCGCTGAGGGGATAGTGCCGCCGCCTTCTTCCTCGACAGCCCGCAGCATCATATTTGTCACTTCTTTTGCCACCGCCGCGCTGATTGGACGACCAATCGCCATCGGTTGGGCATTTGTGACCGTCTCGCCATTCACGATCTGGCGCACAATGCGCGGCTGCATCATCAGGCCATCGTTGGCAATCGCACTCACAGCGGTGATCATTTGCAACGGCGTGACCGACACCGCCTGCCCAAAGCTGTTGGTGGCAAGGTTGGCCTCTGACCAATCCGGATCGCCCGGCACGCGCAGAATACCCGCCTCTTCGCCCGGCAGATCAATCCCGGTGCGCTGCCCGATGCCAAACGATTCAATCGCGCTGTAAAAATGCTCCGGCCCCATCTGCGTTGAGATGGAGGCCATACCCACATTGAGCGATTGCACGAGGGCGGTTGAAACATCCGTGACGCCGTGTGCCTTGCGATCCCAGTTCTGGATCGGGATGCCGCCAACGGTGAGCAGGCCCTGATCGTTGTACGTCCAATCAGGCGCAATATCGCCGGATTGCAGCGCCCCGGCCACTGTCAGCACTTTGAAGGTTGAGCCGGGTTCATAGACGTTGGAGATGGCCGGATTTTTGAGTTCATTGGCCTTATAGTCGCCAAATTTGTTCGGGTCAAACAGCGGCGTACTCGCCATCGCCAGGATATCGCCGGTGCGCGGATCCATAACGATGATCGTTCCGCCTGACGATTTTGAGTCGATTACGGCCTTCTGGAGTTCATATTCCACCCAGAACTGCACATCGCGGTCAATCGTCAGCACCAGATCCGTCCCGCGCTGACTCTTGATCTGTTGATCATCGGGCAGTTGGAACGGCACATTGATCACCTCCTGGCTGACGACGCGCCCGGCCAACTGTGCGTTATAGCTGTCTTCCACGCCCATCGCGCCGCGTGTGTTGTCGGCATCTTCAATCACAAAGCCGATCAACTGCCCAGCCAGCAGCCCCTGCGGATAGAAACGCTTTGAGATCGAGTCCATCGTAATGCCAAAGATTTCTTCATCGGCGATTTGCTGGCCCACTTCGGCTTCGACGGGGCGAGCAACCTGCTCCCAGGGGGCCGGACTGCTGATCTTCTTGTACAGATCAAACTCATCCATGCCCAGGATCAAGGCCAACTGGGTCGCCACTGTCTGCTTGCGCGAATCGGTGATCAGGTTCGGGCTGACGCCGATCTCATATTGAATCGTGTTGAAGGCCAGAGGCTGGCCGCCGCGATCATAGATGATGCCGCGTTCCGCCGGGAGACGACGGGTCGAACTGACATTTTGTGCGCCGCGCAGCTTAAATTCACGTTCAACGTTGGGCGGCAGCCATTGGTAGCTGGAGATTTTGACCAGCAGCGCAAACGCGATGAAGACCAGAAATCCGCCCACGAATGGCACGCGGCGGTTAATCATGTCCTGCTGCGGATTGCGTTCCCGACGAATCGCACTGGTCATGAGCTTGTACCTCCAAATCCCTCGAACTGACGTCTGAGATTGTCGATCTGCTGCTGCACCCACCCGCTGAAGGTTTCATCATAGGCCGGGGTCTGATTGGTCAACTCATTCGCATTGAGGGGAACGACAGTGCGTGAGCGGTTGGGATTGTAGCCCTGTACCACCAGATGGCGAATATCGGCGGCATCAGCGGTGCGAAAGCCCAGAGTTTGAGCCCGATCCAGCAGGCGCGGGATGGTTTCAATCTCAGCGATCTGGCCGCGCAAAAGCTCATTCTTACGCTCAAGCTCATCGCGCTCGGTGATGAGATCGCCCGTTTGACGATTGATCGTGGCATACGAGGCAATCTGCGACAGATACACCCCGCCGAAGATCAGGACAATCATCAAGCCAAGCAGCCCCACCGCCACCACCTGATTGCGGGGCCGCAGATTCATACTGATGAAGGTGTGACGAACGCGCATCTGGCTCATAGGGGGTTTTACGTGTGTGGATCATTCGGAGCTAGTGTAGCAGGTTTGGGCGTGGGGGGCTATTTTGAAATCTCTCACTACCGCTCTCCCCGCTTCGCAAGCAACCCCTCCCTAACCCTCCCCGCTTCGCAAGGAGGGGACTTGGCTCTCTCACTACGAAGTGGGGAGAGCGGGGAGAGGGGTAAATTGCGAAGCGGGGAGAGCGGTGGTTAAATCTTCTCAATCACTCTTAATTTGGCGCTGCGGCTGCGTGGATTCTGCGCGATTTCGGCCTCTGTCGCCTCAACGGGCTTGCGCGTGATGAGGGTGACACGGGCATCTTTGCGCCCCAATGACGCCATGCCGGGCGGCGGAATCAGCGAGTCGCTGGCCTCTTTAAACGTCTGCTTCACAATGCGATCTTCCAGACTGTGGAACGAGATGACCGCCAAGCGCCCGCCCGGTGCTAAAAGATCAATCGCAATCGGCAGCGTGCGCTCCAACGTATTGAGTTCGTCATTCACGGCGATTCGCAGCGCCTGAAACACGCGGGTCGCTGGATGAATCGACTCAGCAGGTTTGCCGCGCTTGGGGTGAGGCATGGCTGCCGCCAGCACATCGGCCAGTTGGCGCGTCGTCTCAAACGGACGCTTCTTGAGAATCGCCTGCGCCATCAGCCAAGAGAATTTTTCTTCGCCATACTCCTTGAAGATATGCGCCAGATCATTCGCCTCCCAGGAATTGACGATCTCGGCGGCTGTCGGGCGGGCGCTGCCCTGCGGATTGAAGCGCATATCCAACGGCGCATCAAAGCGGAACGAGAAACCGCGTTCGGGCGTGTCAAAATGCATCGAGGACACCCCCACATCGAGCAAAATGGCATCCATACTCGTCCAGCCGTGATCCTCCGCATGGCGGGCCATATCGATATAGCTACCATGAATCAGGGTGGCCCGTTCGCCGTAGGGAGCCAATGCGACCTGGGCCAGCGCCACCGCCTGCGGATCAATCTCAATCGCCAGCAGCGATTCCGCGCCCGCATCCAGCATGGCCCGCGCATGTCCTCCCGCTCCCGGCGTGCCATCAATCACACGATGCACGACCTTTCCGGGCGGCAGGAGCAGTTCGAGCACTTCATTGAGCAGGACGGGCGTATGCGACATGATGAGCCATTTGCATTGATCGAATTAAATGATGTGTGTGTAGGGGCGACCCATGGGTCGCCCTGCTTTGACAAAAATTATACCACGCGCCATCTTCACGATTTTTACATACAAGCGCGGTAGATTGTGGAGAATACAGGATTAACTCGCTCACCCTCAAGGCCACCGCTGCGATAGTGTCAGACAGTCCAGAGTGCTGCTCTTCAGAAATGAGATCGATGATGCACAAAAAACTGCTTCTTCTCTGTGTGTTTATGCTTTTGGCTGCACTCAGTGTTTCCGCCCACGACACCCCCGCATTCTCCACATTGGAGCATGATGGACAGACGCGCACCTACACGCTGCACGCGCCTGCCAATCTCGATGCCAGCGCCAAACATCCGCTCGTGATTGTGCTGCATCCGGCCTCGTCATCGGGCAAGGCGATGGAAGCGATCAGCGGATTTGACGCTGAGGCCGACGCCCATAATTTTTTCGTCGTCTATCCCGATTCCGTCGGCTTTGTCTGGGATGATTATCACAGCCTCGACAGCAAAGATGTGCCCAAAGTGGATGATCTGGGCTTCCTCAAAGCGCTCATCACCGAATTGGCCGCCACCTATCCCATCGATCCTGATCAGGTGCATCTGGTGGGGATGGCGAACGGCGGCGCGGCAGCCCTGCGAATGGCCTGCGATGCTTCCGACACATTCGCCAGCTTTGTGATCGTCAGCGCCCAGATGTGGAGTTATCAGGCCAAACACTGCCCGGAGGTGGGCGTCGTCAAGCCGATGCTGTTTGTGCATGGCATGGCCGATGCGGTCTATGAGATTGGCGGGCATTTCTTCAGCAGTGCGCCAGAGTCGATCACCACATTGGATGAAACCATCAGCTTCTGGCGGGATCGCTATGGCTGTGCCGCTGCCCAGGGCGTGAATTCAAAGACTGTGCTCTATGAATACGGCGATTGTCGCGGCGGTGGGCTGTGGTTGTATGCCGTACCGAATGCAGGCGGCGCATGGTATCGCGGCGCATCCGATCTCGTGAATCCGGGCGGGCCAGATTACACGTCTCTCATTTCGGCCTTCATACGCGGCGATCAGACATGGCGCGAACAGGCGGTTGTCCCGCAGATCACAGGGCCACAGCGCACCTACACGCTGTATATCCCCCCAACCTACACGGGCGATGCGCCTGTACCGCTGATAGTGCTGCTGCATGGGCGCTCAGGCACAGGCTCCGGCATGGCGCAAATCACGCAGATGAACACGATTGCCCGACGCGATCAGTTCGTCATGGTTTATCCTGATGGCCTGAAAAACCAATGGAATTATGGGCGCGATTGGCCCGGCTATGGCGCAGATAACACAGTGAATGAGGAAGTCTTTTTGACGCGCCTGTTGCATTCGCTCAACAGCACGCTCGCTCTCGACTCTGACAAACGCTATGTGGCGGGCTTCTCCAACGGCGGCTTCATGACGCAGCGCCT
>DAOTUR010000729.1:0-8450 GCA_034436915.1 Anaerolineae bacterium | reverse complement strand
ACAAGCGCGGATGGTACTGCCCTGGACACGGGGTGGAAGAGTACGCGGTTGCCAACGCTCACCGATCCCAGACACATTGCTTGGTTCGTCTTGCTATCTCTCTCGTTCTTTTTGATTCCTGTTAAAAGTTACCCTTCCCATTCCTTTAGATAGCTCAATATAGGCAGCCAATACGATATATGCATCCGTCGACGCTGGGTGATTCCTCTTCTTTAGATCATAATGATGCTGATAATCTAATACGGAAAGGAAAAACAGTGCCTTTGAATGGAACATTGACGGATATACCCGGAATCCGCGTTGGACAGGTGACGAATCTTGAGGCTGCCACAGGTTGCACGGTGATTGTCTGCCCGCCGGGAACAGTGGGCGGGGTGGATGTGCGCGGCGGTGCGCCTGGGACACGCGAAACCGATCTGCTGAATCCGAATAACCATGTTGAGCAGGTGAGCGCGGTTGTGCTGTCCGGCGGGAGCGCCTATGGCCTTGCGACAGCCGATGGTGTCATGCGCTGTCTGGCCGATCAAGGCTTGGGCTATCGCTCAGGGGCGGGTTATCTCGTGCCGATTGTGCCTGCCGCGATTTTGTTTGATCTGTCGATGGGGACTCCTGGCGTATATCCTGACGCGGCGATGGGCTATGCTGCCTGCCAAGTCGCAACATCTGATCCCGTCATGCAGGGGACAGTCGGGGCGGGGACAGGAGCGATCTGTGGGGCGATGCGCGGGAAAGCCTTTGCCACAAAAGGCGGCCTCGGCTCGGCCAGCATCGAGATTCGTCCGGGCTTGTTTGTGGCGGCGCTGGTGGCGGTCAATGCAGTGGGCGATGTCACGGATGAGCAGGGCCATATCATTGCAGGCCTGCGGATGGAGGGTGGCGGTTTTGTGGGGATTTTGAACGCGCTGCGCCAGTTTGTGCCGCCTGCTGCGGCTCCTACTGCGCCCGATGAGCGCGAAAATACCGTGATCGGCGTCATCGCGACCAATGCCAAATTGAGCAAGGCCCACATCAATAAAGTGGCGCAGATGGCACACGATGGCATTGCCCGTGCTGTCAATCCGTCCCACACGATGTATGATGGAGATACGATCTTTGCCCTGGCGACAGGCGATGTGCCGTCGGATGCCACTGTGATCGGTGCGTTTGCGGCTGAGGCCATGTCGCAAGCGATTCGCAATGGTATTCGGGCCGCAACATCGCTTGATGGCGTGCGAGCCTGGAACGAATAACCCATCCGATGAGGCGTTAAGAAGCTCATGTTAAATGTTAATATCCATTTATCACGCCTCTGATACGCTTACTCCCGATTTTTAATGTGCCAAAAGGGTGGACGATGGCAAAAAAGATTACCATTGTCGAAGACGATCTCAACCTCCTCAATAGTGTAGCGGAGAAACTTCGTGCGGAAGGCTACACCGTCTCGACAGCGACGGATGGTGAATTGGGTTGGGAGCGGGTGCGGGCTGAAATGCCTGACCTGCTGGTGCTCGATATTATGCTCAAAAAACTTGATGGCTTGAGCCTGTGTCGCATGATTCGCAGTGATGCCACAACCGCCCATATTCCGATTATCATGATGACGGCGCGTGCCAATGAAGTCGATAAGATCGTTGGCCTGGAGAGCGGCGCGGATGATTATATCGTCAAGCCGTTTGGGTTGGGCGAATTTCTGGCGCGAGTACGGGCGCGTCTGCGTCAGCCGAGCGGCAGCAATCCCGCCCTGCAGAGTGAGATTTTGTCGAATGATATCCGTGTGAATATAACGGGACGGCGGGTCTTCAAAGAAGGTCAGCCGGAAATCAAGCTGAGTAATAAAGAGTTCGATCTGCTGGTTGAACTGATGCGTAACAAGAATGTTGTCCTCTCACGCGATCTCATCCTGACGAAAGTGTGGGGCTATGACTACTTCGTTGATAAGCGCACTGTCGATGTGCATATTCGCTGGTTGCGTGAAAAAATCGAAGATGACCCCTCCAATCCCACTCGTATTGTGACGGTGCGTGGCGTCGGCTATCGCTTTGAGGGCTAATCGGGTGTATTGATAAAACACAGGATTGATGTCTATATTCGTTGGCTGAGTAAGAGTGAGGATGACGCCTTCAATCCCGCCTGCATCGTGATGGGGATGGGATATTGCTTTGGAGGGCATCCGAGAAGGTAGAGCCTGATGATAGACCCGATGATCATTGCGCTGTTGGCAGTGTGCATTCTGTTTGCTATTGTGTTGTATCAGCAGAGTGTTCGACTTGTGGCAGCCCGCCGAAAATTTTATCAGAGTGATGCGGATTGCATAAAAGCGCAGGATCAACTGCGCCGCGTCCTGATCGATGTGAATGAAAAACAGACGCAGATTGCAAAACTCGATGCGCTGATCTTCAAGCTGCGTCAGGATGCAGGGGGAGCTGAGAGCCGCACGCACGAGCTTGAGCAGAAACACGCCACCACCCAAAGCCTCATCAGCAATTTACGCGGCCAGATCCAGATGAGCGAACTCTCCACCTTAGAGAGTAAGACGCTTTTTTCTACCATTTCGTGCGTGGCCTATGATCTCGTCTTCGTGCTGAACGAAGATGAAATTATTATTGCCCTCAATCAAGCGGCGGATGCGCTGTTTGGGACGAAGAACCCCATCGGCGACCAGTTGAAGGACGTGATTGACTCGCCTGACCTGCAAGAGATCATCGCACGTGCTCAGACCGAAGTGGAAAGCCTTGAAGAGCAGATCTTCTATGATGGGCATCACTATCGCGTTCGCACGCAGCTCATGCGCTATAACAAGCAGAGCGCCTTCATCGGTGTGGCATTGCAGGATATTACACAACTTGTGAAACTGAATCGTTCGCGCCGCGATATGGTGGCGAATATCTCGCATGAACTGCGTACCCCGATTGCCAATATCCGTCTCATCATCGACGGTCTGTTTTATGATCAAAATCGGCCCAAACGCAAAGCCAGCATCGCCTCGGTGCGGGCGATTGCACGTGAAACCGATACGTTGCTGTGGCTGGTGCAGGAGTTATTGGATTTGTCGATGATCGAGTCAGGACAGGCGATCATGAAGTTGGTTCCCATTCGCCTGCTGGATGTCGTCACAGATGCGATCCAGCGGTTGCACGATCAGCTTGAGATGCAGAGCCTGAAAGTGATTGTGCATGTGTCGGAGCGCGTTGTTGTGCTGTGCGATTATGAGCAGACACGGCGCGTCCTGATCAATCTCATTCACAATGCCAAAAAATGGTCACCCCCGAACAATTTCATTACCGTCGCGGCCAGCATTGCCGCCGAGGAAATCACGATAAGCGTCATTGATAATGGCCCAGGCGTTCCGCCCGACCAGACAGAACGAATCTTTGAGCGCTTCTATCAGATTGACCCTTCGCGCAGCGGTGGCGAAGGCACGGGGCTTGGCCTCGCTATCTGCAAGCATATTACTGAGGCACATGGGGGACATATCTGGGCCGAAGATAACGCAGCCGGCAATGGCGGGCGCTTTCTGTTTACGCTGCTCAATGCCGGAACTCAGACCCCGCTGCCACCGCAGATGCCGACGGTGGGGCAGCATGATAACGGTCTGAATGCGCTGATTGCCGCTCGTTATGATGGGGTTGAGGAGATTGATGAAGGTGATATTGAGCTGGAAGATTGAGGGGGCCGTCTGACCCTCATTGGTCAGACGTATCTTCCTGGGATGACTGGTGTGCGCCATGCCGATGCACAGCCTCCACGATGAGGCGATGTTCGGTTCTATGCATTCGTGCAGCAAATGTTTCGAGCGTGTCATCGGCTTCAAGCGGCACTTCTTCCTGCACAATCACCTCTCCGGCATCAACTTCGGGGATGACGTAATGCACCATCACGCCGCTGTGATCGATTTCGCCGTGCTGGAAGGCATTAAAGGCCCGTTGAATTGCATTCACCCCTGCGAATTGACCAGGAAGAGCCGGGTGAAGATTGATGACCTGCTTGTAGAACAGATCAAGAAAATTTGGCGTAAAAACATGCATCCAGCCCGCGAGGACGATCAAATCCGGCGCATAGGACTGTAAACGCTCTGCTAGCACAGCGTCATACTCGGCGCGTGATTGTCCCCCTTCGGTAAAGGGCTTGAGAGGGAAATAGAAGGTCTCAAGGCCCGCCCGTCGTGCGCGTTCTAGGCCATACGCCTCGCGGCGGTTAGACACGACGAGGACAATCTGCGCGTCCAGTTGTCCTTGTTCAATGGCATCAATCAAAGCCTGGAGATTTGTGCCCCCACCCGAAATACAGACGACCAACCGCAGCATGAAACCCTCACAGAACAGACGTCGAAAAGAGAGAAAGCGTTAAGACTCTCTCTATTATAT
This sequence comes from Anaerolineae bacterium, assembly GCA_034436915.1. Classification (GTDB taxonomy): domain Bacteria; phylum Chloroflexota; class Anaerolineae; order Aggregatilineales; family Phototrophicaceae; genus JALHOR01. The sequence continues at coordinate 4,107 of DAOTUR010000729.1, read as the reverse complement.
TCATGATTCCATAAAGATGACACCCTCTGCATTAAGGATTATTCCAATCTGCCGCAGATCTGGCAGCACCGTCCGCGCCCGTTCCACATCTGCTGTCGGAATAACGAAAAGCATCCCAAGGCCCATATTGAACACACGGCGCATCTCAGCCATCTCAATCTGACCCAGGCGCTGGATGAGTGTGAACAGCGGCGGCACATCCCAGGCGTTTGAGTCAATCTGTGCGCCCATGCCTTCGGGCAGGATGCGCGGGAGATTATCGACAATGCCGCCGCCCGTGATATGCGCCATGCCGCGAAGGGTGATGCCCGCTGCCCACAATGCCTCAGCATCGCGCAAATACGGGCGATGCACTGCCAGGAGAGCCTCGCCCAGGTTGACCCCAAGTTCAGGATGCAACGCCTCCCAATCCAGATCCGCCAGCACACGCCGCGCCAGAGAATAGCCGTTGGTATGCAGCCCGGTGGAGGGAAGGGCAAGAATCGCATCACCCGTTTCAATCGTCTTGCCATCAATCAACTGTGGACGATCCACCACACCGACAATCGTCCCCGCAATATCCACCTCGCCCGCCACATAGACGCCAGGCATCTCAGCCGTTTCGCCCCCCAGCAGCGCACAGCCCGCCGCCTGACATGCCTTTGCCATGCCCTGCACGATGGCGGCGATCTGTTCAGGAATCAGCGTATCACTGGCGACATAATCCATAAAAAACAGGGGACGCGCTCCCTGCACAAGGATGTCATTAATGCAGTGATTGACCAGATCCTGTCCTACAGTGTCCCAGCGCTTGAGGCGGGCGGCGACTTTTGTCTTTGTGCCGACGCCATCCGTCGACGCCACCAGGATCGGATCACTCAGATTCTTGAGGGCTGCCGCATGAAACAGGCCGCCAAAGCTGCCTGTCTCCGACAGCACCGCCGGGGTATAGGTGGCCCGCACCGCCGCTTTCATCAGGTCAACCGCTTTTTGTCCGGCATCAATATTGACGCCGGATTGAGCATACTGGCTCTGTGTCATGCATCCCCCTGGGCGATATGCCCGATGTCGCGGCGAAACTGTGCGCCCTCAAAATGAATGGCGTTGACTCCGGCATAGGCGCGTTGCAGCGCTTCATCCAGCGTGGGCGCGAGGGCTGTCACATTCAGGATGCGCCCGCCGTTGGTCACAACCTGATCGCCAAGTCGCGCTGTACCTGCATGGAAGACCGTCACCCCTTCAGGCACAGCCTCCAGCCCGCTGATAGGTGTCCCACTCACGGGCTGCTCCGGGTAGCCAGGCGCGGCCATCACCACCGAGACACACACCCCCTCGCGCCATTCCAGATCAAGATCGTGCATCCAGCCTTCACAGCAGGCTTGCAGCGTCATATACAGATCGGTCTTGAGCAGCGGCAGAATCACCTGGGCTTCGGGATCGCCAAAGCGACAGTTGAATTCCAGCGTCTTGAGGCCATCCGAGGTGTCCATCATGCCCGCATACAGCACGCCGACATAGGGTGTCCCCAGGTTTGCCATGCCGCGCACCGCTGGCATGAGCACACGCTGCATGACCTCTTCCATGCGGGCGTCTGTCCAATCAGGCGTCGGGCAGATCGCGCCCATGCCGCCTGTGTTGGGGCCAAGATCGCCCTCTTTCAGGCGCTTATGATCGCGGGCCACCAGCATCGGATGAACGGATTTGCCATCACAGAAGGCCAGCACCGAAAATTCGCGCCCCTGCAAGCGTTCCTCAATCACGATTGTCGCGCCTGCCTCGCCAAAAGCCCGCTCCTGCATGATCTGGGTCAGGGCATCTTCGGCCTCAGCGCGGGTGTCGCACACGATGACGCCTTTTCCCGATGCCAGGCCATCAGCTTTGATGACGACGGGCTTGTGATACTCGCGCAGATAGCGGCGGGCCGCCTTAATATCCTCAAAGATCATGTATTCCGGCGCAGGGATGCCCTGTTCCATCATGAAATCGCGGGCAAATGATTTGGACGCCTCAAGCTGAGCAGCGGCGCGGCGCGGCCCAAAGATCATCAAGCCCTCAGCCTGAAACGCATCGACAATGCCCACAGCCAGCGGCACTTCCGGCCCAACGACTGTCAGATCAATCGCATTGGCTTTGGCAAATTCGATGAGCAGCGCGACCTGATTGAGGGCAATCGAGACATTGTTGGGTGTGCCTGCGTTGCCCGGTGCAGTATAGACTTTCGTGACCTGCGGCGACTGCTGTAATGCCCATGTGAGCGCATGTTCACGCCCACCCCCTCCTAAGACCAACACCTGTGCCATCGTCTCACTCCATGTGTTCAAATGTTCATTGGCGTCAGCGATTGACCAATGGTCTGGACAAGATAGCCCGTCTTATCGAAAGTTTCCAGCGCTTGCCCCACTGTGCGCCGCCCGCAAAATGCCGTGTGCGTTTTAGGGTGATGTCGGGGTTGCTTTAGTCGGTGTGCAAGATCGTGTGATTTAGATTTTTGCGTCATGCCATAGGTTCGCAACGGGTCACAGCGTTTTTGTAGGGGCGACCCATGGGTCGCCCAATCCCATCATCCGTAGGGACATAACATGTCATGTCCGAACCAATGGACATGGCGTGCCATGTCCCTACAAACCGTCGTATATATCTGTCATTCTAACCCCACATGCCCTCGAAGATGGTCTTGTCGCGCTCTTCGGCAAACAGCCATTCAGGAATGTTGATCGGGTACTCGCCGGAGAAGCAGGCTGTGCAATAGCTGTTCTTGAAGCCTACCGTCTCGTAAATCGCATTGAGCATCCCGGATAGGCTGAGATAATCCAGGCTGTCGGCTCCAATATGTTTGCAGATGGCCGGAATATCAAGATGATGGCCGATGAGTTCTTTATACGTCGCCATATCCACGCCCATAAAGCACGGATGCTTCACGGGCGGCGATGACACGCGCACATGCACCTCCGTCGCGCCACCATCGCGCAGAAGCTGCACCAGCGGACGCGAGGTATTGCCGCGCACGATGCTGTCATCGACCAGCACAACGCGCTTACCTTTCAGATTTGAAGTCAGGGCATTGTACTTCAAATTGATATTTTGCTGGCGCAGACCATTCTCCGGCTGAATGAAGGTGCGCCCAATATAGCGATTCTTGGTCAGGCCCTCGCTGTAAGGCAATGCGGCCTCGCGGCTGTAGCCAATGGCGGCGGGAATGGCCGAATCAGGCACGCCGATGACCATATCGGCATCCGCAGGCGCTTCCACCGCGAGATGCTTGCCCATATTCTGGCGCACCGTATGGATCATCTGCCCATCGAGGATCGAGTCGGGGCGGGCAAAATAGACGTACTCAAACACGCACAGAGCGCGTTTTGGCGCGGCCTCTGCCCCGGTATAGGCTTTCATGCCATCCCGATCAATCCGCACGATCTCGCCGGGCTTGACGTAATCCACGTACTCGGCCCCAATGGTGCTGAGGGCGCAGGTTTCGCTGGCGATCACATAGCCTTCCGTCAGCTTGCCAATGCTGAGTGGGCGCATCCCATGCGGATCACGCACGGCATAAATCGCATCGCGGGTGAGAATGGTGAGCGAATAGGCCCCAGCGACAGCGGCCATCATCGCCCGAATCCGCACGATCCACTTGTCATCGGCCTCCGTATCAATGTTCAGGCCCATATCCTCCCACACCTTTGAGGGCGCGGCGAGAATTTGCGTCATGAGTTCGGTATCGCTGGTGGACGACAGGCCCACGCCGCGCTCCAACAGCACCTGACGCAGTTTGAGGGCATTGGTCAGATTGCCATTGTGTGACACGCCGAGCGGCCCATGCAGCGTCTCGATCAGATAGGGCTGGACGTTGCGGATATGCTGCCCGCCTGTAGTCGAATAGCGCGTGTGACCAATCGCCATATGGCCGATCAGGGGCGAGAGATTGGTTTCATTGAAGACCTGCGCGACCAGTCCCAGGCTTTTATGAGCATAGGCCCGCTGTCCATCACAGGTGACGATGCCCGCCGCCTCCTGGCCGCGATGCTGCAAGGCGTAAAGCGCAAAGAAGGAAATTCGGGCGACATCGCGTCCGGGGGCGTAAATGCCAAAGACGCCACATTCATCGTGCGGCTTATCATCCATATCGAGATT
>DAOTUR010000728.1:0-10590 GCA_034436915.1 Anaerolineae bacterium | reverse complement strand
TGTCAGCGATAAAAGCTTCATGCGCGATGTCTTACAGAGCAAAACGCCCGTCCTGGTCGATTTCTGGGCACCCTGGTGCGGCCCGTGTCGCATGGTCGCGCCGATTCTGGATACGCTGGCACAAAAATACGTCGGCCAGATCAAGGTGGTCAAGCTGAATGTGGATGACAATCCGCAAACCGCCTCCAAGTATCAGACGATGAGCATCCCGACGCTCATCCTGTTCAAAGATGGCAAGCTGATCAAAAAATTAGTGGGCGCACATCCGCAGCCCGTGATTGAGCGCCTGATCCAGACGGTGATTACGTTATAAATAACCTGAGTTTTGGAAAGCGCTACTGACCACTCCTCACCACCCGGCCTCCTCTCCCGCAGAGGGAGAGGAGGAGAAAAACGGAATGAAAAAGCCCCCCTACCGCGAAGTAGGAGAGGAGGAGAGGAGGAGAGGAGGAGAAAAACGGAATGAAAAAGCCCCTCTACCGCGAAGTAGGAGAGGGGTTGGGGTAAGGGCGTAAGTTGTTTTTGGGCCATGCACACCTTGCCTGTACACGGACAGCGCGTTATTGTGTCCGGCATGATCAGCAGAGGAGTTTGACAATGCACGTCGTTTTGCAGCATGTGAGCATCCCGCGCCCCGCCGGTGAGGAGAGCGCTCAGAAGGCACGTCAGTTTTACAGCGGGCTGGTGGGGTTGGTGGAAAAACCCGTTCCCACCTCGATTACGGCGCTGGATCTGGTGTGGTTCAAGATTGGCGAGGAGGCGGAGCTGCATGTCTTCGCTGAGGCGGTGGAGGCCAGTCCATCAGGACGCCATTTTTGCTTGCAGGTGGGCGATGTGGCGCTCATGCACCAGACATTGACGGAGGCGGGATACACGCCCTGGTCGCCGGAGGATATTCCGGGCAGACCGCGATTTTTCTGCCGCGATCCATTTGAGAATCTCGTCGAATTTACTCAGATTACCGAGAATTACCTGAAATATCAGAATAACGATCTGATGTAAAGGCGGTGGGCACAATCTCCCGTGCCCACCTCATTTTCGCGTCTTAAGACGCTGGATCGAGCACGGTCAGCATGGCTTCCATTGTCTTGGTTTCGGCAGTCTGATCTTTGATGATCTTCTCGGCCAGCGCACGCAGTTCTTCACGCATGGTGCGCTTCAGAATGCGCTCGGCCATGTGAATCGCGTCGTCATGGTGATCCATCATCGATTCAAGCCAGGCGATTTCATAATCCGTTCCATCAAGACGGTTAAATTCTGCAAACATGCCCATCATGCCAGCCGGATCGGTGGCAGGCATCCCCTTCATGGCTCCATCGTTCATTCCGTCCATCGAATGACCGGACATATCAGCCATTGGCGCGGGGGTATATTGAATGTTGTACCAATCCAGCAACCAGCCCTGCATCGTTTCAATTTCGGGCGATTGGGCATCGATCACGCCCTGGCACAGCGTTTTCATCTCATCGCTCACCGTCTTGGTGAGACAATCCAGCGCCATATCCAGCGCCATCTGATGATGATCGATCATGCCTTCAAGAAAGCGAATTTCGGCCCGCGCCGCTCGATTTTCCTGCGGCGCATCAGCTCTGACGCCAAGCGCCATCACCGCAAACATAAACCCGATGCTCAAGATGATGCGGATGGGCAGCGCTGCCCATGTGCGACTCGTGTGAAGAGACATACAACACTCCTTATTGACTCAACGATTGCACCATTCATCAGCCACACTGTAGCAGAGACCCCAGGCGCGTGTCATACGCCATATGGCCTAACTTTCCTCAGTTTTGGATCGCCCGGCGGCCCTACCCTCTCATGTTCTTCCACAAGGGGTGAAGCGAGGCGTGGAGTTAGCCTCTCTAGCCACGCAGTGGGAGAGGGGTTGGGGTGAGGGCCAAAACTCAGGTTAACTTTGCATCATCGTCCGGTTTGCGCTTCAATGTCTGCACTGATGAAAGATACTTTATGGCTTTATGGCGTCGTCTGCGCGAATCGCGCTGGATGCACAATCTGCTGGCGCTGCCCCTGCTGCTGCTGCCCTACTGGGTGAAATGGGCTGATCCGCCCGCTCCGTTTGCGCCTACGTATGTTATGGGCTTCCTCGTGAGCGCCGCCATGCTGCTGGCTGTTATTGTGTGGCTGCTGCTGGGGATGCCAGGAATCACACGCTTCGCCCAACGCGGCGCACATCTGTCATGGGCGGTGATGTGGGGAGTGTTCGTCTTCTGGGCGTTCATCACGCAAACATGGGCCTTTGTCGAGAAGGCGCAGCCGGGGGTAGCACAAAATTTTGGGCTGCAAATGGCGCTCGTGGGCAGCTATGCGATCATGCTGGCCTGTGCCGCGCCTGCGCCGCGCTTTGTGATCGGCCTTCTCACGCTTGATGCGATGAGTGTGGCGCTGATTGGCGGCACACAGGTGGCGTGCCAATGCTCATTGGGCCTCAAGGCGCTCGGTGAAGTGACGCTCAATGTGGCAAGATCCGGCGTCAGCGTGATCCAGGGCGAAGGCATTCGCTGGCTGCGGCCTTATGGCTTTCTGCCGCATCCTAATATTGCGGCGGGCTTTCTGGCAGTGGGCGTCTTTGCGGGGGCAGGCGTGTTTCTGGGGCTGTTTTCGCGCCGAGATCGCACCTCAATGCACGTTTTCCCTCTCGCGGCGCTCAGTCTCGTGATCTGGGCGGCGATAGCCTGGGTGCTGATGCTGACGTTTTCACGCGGGGCCTGGTTGGGCGTGGGCATTGGTGGGCTGGCTGTCCTGGCAGGACTGATTGGCAGACGGGACTTTCGCAAACCGCTCATCGCGCTTGCTTTGCTTGCAATCGGCCTGAGCGCTGTCTTTTTCGTCCTGTATCGTCCCCTGATTGTGGCCCGTACAGGTGCCGGCCAGGAGAATACCGAAATGCGCTCACTGGCGGATCGCGTGGTGTATGGGCAGATCGCGCAGGCCGCGATTGCCAGAGCACCCGTGATCGGCCTGGGGGCGGGCAATACGCCCTGGTATGCCGCGTATTATCTGGCGACCTATACCGATTATGATTTGCAGGGCGATCACGTCCACAATATTTACCTGGAGACGTGGAGCGATCTGGGTGTGATCGGCCTTGTGCTGTTTGGGCTGATGCAGGGCTTCGGGCTGTTTGCCGCAGGGCAGGCGTATCGGCGCACAGGCGATGTGGCGCGGCTGATGATGATAGGGGGATGGATCGGGCTGGCGATTGTGGGCCTGTTCGATCATTACCCCTGGTCGCTCATCATGGGGCAAACGCTGTGGGTGACTCTGCTGGCGATGGCAATGGCCGAAGCTCCCATGACGACTTGGCAAAACTCGTGACTCCTGATGCTTGGGCACAAACTCAGTAAAGAGCCGTTTGCAGCGAAGTCGCCTGCTCATGCGCGATATGCTGGCATACACCACGCCTTGATAGTATTCGTGGCGCGTTTCGCTGCGGCCTTCAAAATCGACATAGGCATCGTATGTCCATTCGTCGTAGGGCTGCGATGCCATAGCCTGCTCTCCGTATTTTTGTCGTATTACAGCCTTTTGCGACAAAATAGGGTCACACAGACGGGATCAGCAACGGGATGTATGCGGCAATGTGATCGAGCGGGGCGCGGCTCTGGGCGGTGCGACAGAGGATAATGCCGCCCTCAATCGCTGCCAGGATGACCATCGTCACGCTCTCCGCCCGCTCAGACGGCACACGCGCACTGACCAATTTTTCGATGAAAGCCGCCTGCCACATCTGATAAATCCGCTGGCATTCCTCGCGCAGGCGCACATTGGAGGAGGCCGTTTCCACCGCGATAATCGTCATTGGCCCGCCCGCCTGGAAACCTGACTGCTCGACATAATAGGCCAGCGTCTCAATGAAGACCTGAACCGCCTTCACAGGGTCATCTGTCTGGGCCAATGTCGCTTGAATGCGCTGTAAGATTTCGTCCCCGGCCTGGCGCATCGCCTCAAGCACAAGTTCTTCTTTGCCGCCGGGGAAATAATAGTAGAGTGATCCTTTTGGGCAACCGCTCTCCTGAATAATTTGATTCAGACCTGTGGCATGGTAGCCCTGCCGCTCGATCAGGCTGCGGGTGGTCATCAAAATCTGCTCACGTGCGTTAGACATACACGCTCTTTTCTCTAGCGAATCCAGGCTGCACGATAATCATGGGCGAACTGCTCAAATGTTATCGGGGAGCGCTGAAGCACTTCCGCGACATCCGTTGTCACCTCTTTGGCATTTCCAAACCGCGTAATCGTATACAACGCGGTCATAATCAGCGCAAGGCTGAATGACCGCCCTGCCCGTGTCTGCTGCCACAAAAAGGCCGGTGCTGAGGGATCGGTATAACGGATGGTGCGCCCCAACTCACGCGAGAGAACAGCCGCCGCCTGATTGTAATCCAGTGCTTCGCTGCCTGTCAGCGTGTAGATGTTATTTTCGTGCGGGGATTCGGTGAGGGCCGATACGGCCACTGCCGCAATATCGCGCACATCGACGAAGCTGGTTCTGGCGCGGCCCATCGGCACAGCAATCGTATCATGGTCGCGGATTTCGTCACGATGGATTGTGCTGAGATTCTGCATGAAGAAGCTGGCCCGCAAAAATGTGTAGGTCACACCCAATTCACGGATCAACATCTCAATCTTATAGTGCGGCGTGATCTTGTTTGATTCGACGCCTTGCAGTGACAGAAAGACGATATGCGTGACGCCCGCCTGCACCGCCGCCCGCAGCGACGGGGCGATATCGCGCTCAACATTGGACAGGGCCGGGGGACGCACCAGGAACAGCGTCCTGATCCCGTCAAACGCGGGCGCAAACGTGGCAGGATTCAAAAAGTCGAACAGGACACATTCCACGTCCTGTCCCTGTGCCTCATGCATATCAGAATCATCCCGCAAAGCCATACGAAAGGGTGTGCGGCCCAACAGCCCCTTCACGACTTCGCGGCCCACATTGCCTGTTGCCCCGGTGATGAGAATTTCGGCGGTCATGGTGTCTGTCTTTCGATCTCAGCCAACGTGAAGGAATGTAACTTCATTCACGTTTATTATATAGACTGGTCTATATAAAAGACAGGTCAAACATAATCGCTGAGATAGTGACGTTCATCACGAATCGCACACATCGCTACACATCACAAACGAGAGGATTATTTGTACTGGCGCTTCGCCAACCGCCCCATCAGGCCCGGCAGCAGCCAATTGCCCAGAAGAATCAAGCGATCAAACGCCCGCAGCACAACTGTTTGAGGCCGTGCGTCGGCTGCTTTAACCAACCCTGCTGCGACTGTTTCGGGCGGCATGGTGGGCAAGCCGCCCGCGCTGCGTTTGCCTGCGCCGCGCCGCTTCTCATCAAATTCCGTCGCTGTGCGCCCGACAAAGACATCCGTGATAGCGATCTTATCCGCCTCCAATTCGACGCGCAGAGACGCCGCCAGACTGCTGACGAAGGCTTTGCTGGCCGCATAGGTCGCCGCATAGGGCGAGACCAGCGTTGCCACGACGGACGAAATCGTCATGATATGCCCGCCGCCCTGCTGGCGCATGACAGGCACGACAGCGCGAATCACATGCAGTACACCGTCGATATTGGTTCGCAGGACAGTTTCAAGATCAGCCCACTCAGCATCGACGACAGCGCCGCGCTGCCCCAATCCGGCATTGGCAATGGCGATATCGATGCGACCAAAGCGCTCTACCACCTGCTGAACAGCGGCATTGACCACCTGTGCATCCGTCACATCGCCTGTGACGGACAAAAAATCACCATGCGGCGCGGGTAGCCGACCAATCTCATCCGCGAGGTCGTTTAAACGGCCAGCGCGGCGGGCCATCCCTGCCACATGGTCGCCCTGCCGCACAAACGCCAGCGCCGCCGCCCGTCCAATACCGCTGGAGGCTCCGGTGATGAAGATGATACGGGGCATCTAGCCCTGGCTTTCCGGCGCACGATAGCTGGCAACCGGAATCCACGAGTCCGGTTTGCGCCGCTTGAGCACGCAAAAATAGGTACTACTCCAGCGATAATCCTTGTCGAACAGCACATCCTCGTTGCCGCCGACGCGGGCCACAGGCTCCATGTGGACGATCTCCCAGCCCTCATCACCCAGTTTATTGAGTTCCGGGATCATCGATTCAGGTGAGTAGGCGCGGGCTTTTTTATCAAAACGGTCTTTGATGAAGGTGCGAAGTTCTTTTTTATTTGCTTTCGCCACAAAAAAGCGTGTGATGTATTCCCATTTTTCCATAACGCCCTCCTATCCCGGATCATGCCCAAACCATACCACGAAGGATGCAAGCGGCGCAATGTGGATAGCCCTCACCCCAATCCCTCTCCCACAAGGGGCGAGGAGGAGCACAACGGAGCTGTAAGCCCCTCCTTGCGTAACGCGGGATGGGGGTGGGGTTAAATATGCAGCGGCTCGCGGTACAGGCCAAATACCTCGCGCATCACGTCGGTGATCTCGCTCAGGGTGCAGTAGGCATGGGCGGCCTGGATGAGGGAGGGCATGACGTTCTGCTCATTCTGGCACGCCTCGCGCACCGCAGACAGCGCGGTCTGGGCGGCAGTGGCATCGCGTTCGCGGCGAATCTGGTTGAGGCGGGCGACCTGCTTGTCGTACCCCTGTGGATCCATCGCCAGGATCGGGATGCGAATCGGGGCATCATCGGCATAGCCATTCACGCCGACGGTGATGCGCTCATTGCGATCCATCTCAATCTGCTGGCGGTAGCTGGCCTCGCCGATCTCCTGCTGGAAGAAGCCGGCATCAATCGCGGGCAGCACGCCGCCCAGGTCGTCAATCTGCTTAAAATAGGCGTACACCGCCGCTTCCATCGTATTCGTGAGCGTCTCAATATAGTAGCTGCCGCCCAGGGGGTCAATCGTGCTGGCAACGCCGCTCTCCTCGAGGATGATCTGCTGCGTCCGCATCGCCAGTGTCACGGCTGCTTCGGAGGGCAGCGCCAGCGCTTCATCCATGCTGTTGGTGTGCAGCGATTGTGTGCCGCCCAAGACTCCGGCCAGGGCTTGCAGCGCCACACGCACCAGATTGATCTGCGGTTGCTGTGCCGTGAGACTCACCCCGGCGGTCTGGCAGTGAAAACGCATGAGCCATGAGCGCTCGTTCTGTGCGCCGAAGACCTCGCGCATCTGCTTGGCCCAGATGCGGCGGGCGGCCCGCAGCTTGGCGATCTCCTCAAAAAAGTCATTGTGCAGATTGAAGAAGAAGCTCAGGCGCGGCGCAAACGAGTCGATGGGCAGGCCGCGTTCGATGGCCCATTTCACATACTCGATGCCATCGGCCAGCGTGAAGGCCAATTCCTGGACGGCAGTGCTGCCCGCCTCGCGGATGTGATAGCCGCTGATGCTGATGGTGTTCCATTCGGGCATCTCGCGTGTGCCAAACTCAATCGTATCGGTGACGAGGCGCATCGAGGGTTTGGGCGGGAAAATAAATTCTTTTTGCGCGATGTATTCTTTCAAAATATCATTTTGCAGCGTGCCGCGTAATTTGCTGCGCGGAATACCCTGCTTTTCAGCGGCGGCGATGTAATAGGCCCAGATCATCGGCGCGGGGCTGTTGATCGTCATGCTGGTGGAGATTTGGTCGAGCGGGATACCATCGAAGAGAATTTCCATATCACGCAGCGAACTGATCGCCACACCGCACTTGCCAAATTCGCCCAGGGCTTCCGGCGCGTCGGTGTCATAGCCCATCAGCGTCGGCAGATCAAACGCGGTTGACAGGCCCATATTGCCCTGTGCGACCAGATATTTGAAGCGCCGATTGGTCTCCTCGGCTGTGCCGAAGCCTGCGAACATGCGCATTGTCCAGGGTTTGCCGCGATAGCCTGTAGCATGGACGCCGCGTGTGAAGGGGTATTCGCCGGGCATCCCCAGATCACGATCATAATCCATATCCGACACATCGAGCGGCGTATAGACATCTTCGATGGGGGTATTCGAGAGGTTGGTGAAGGCGGCACGGCGCTCGGTCATCTTCTTGAGCGTGGGCGCGACTTTGGTCTGTTCCCAGCGCTGGCGACGGGCGCGTAGCTCTTCTAAGCGTTTTGGATCGAAGGTCATAATCATTGGCCCCATAAACAACGGTCTTTGGGCAGATTATAACATGAGGTGTCGGGCAACCTGCCACAGACCCCTCCCTAAATCCCTCCCCACTCCGTGAGGAGGGACTTCAAACGCCTTGCTCCTCATTCTGTGCAGGGGGAGGGCCGAGGAGAGATTTGACGATCATCGCATCGTTCTCAGCACCATTTATGCGTGTGGGTAAGCATTTTCTCAATGAGCCTCCATAAAGGGTAAGACTGGTTTTTCTTTGTGTGCTCTGTGATCTCTGTGGTTCAGGATTTTCATCCAACCACTTTCGCTCCATAGAGTATAATCAACAGTGTTGCATCCATCCGTGAGAGCCGCCGCATGACCACTGACACCGATACGTCACCCGTTGTGCCTGTCCAGCCAAAATCGGGCATCACACATCAACTCCTCCAGGCGGTGCAGATCAGCGGCGCAGACGACAGCCGCTTTAATCGCTTTTTTGTGCCGATTCTGATTGCGATTGGTGTGGTCTACAGCGGCTTGCAGGTGCTGGCGGGCGATGCCGTTCTCGCGGCAGTCTCCGGCGCAAGTGTTGTGCTCCTGCTGCTGTTCACCCTTTTCAAACCGCTGCAAGTCCATCTGCTGCGGCGCACGCTGGATCGCAGCCATGCCTATTATATCGCCCTCTTCTGGGTGTACAGCCTGCTATGGGTGCAATCGCTGCGGCAGGTATCGCATCTGCCCAAAGCGGGCAAACTCAGCGAACCCTTCTATATCTTCGTGCTACTGTTCATTGCGATCACCTTTCGCACGCTGGTCACGCTGTTTGGCCTCACGTCCCTCGGCAATCGCATTTTGATCTCGCGGCTGCCGCTGTGGGAAAAAATCCTCATCGCCATCAACGAATTCATCGCGGCGGGCCTGCTGGCCTATGTCGTCGGGGCGCAGATCGCCCATGCCCTCCAGCCGGATATCTTCCGTGTGTCGGTGGAGCCGTTCTACATGGGGCTGCTGATCGCCCTACTGATCCTGTATTACATCCTGATTCAGATGATGTGGATTGCGCGCTGGAATCGTTGGCTGTCGCGCAATCAAATCTGGGTGCGGCTGGCGCGTTTGCTTGCGCCGCTGGCCTTCCTCTCGGCGCTGATGGTGGTCGGGCGGCACTTCAGCCAGCTCAGCGATACGCGCACCGCCGATCTGCTCGGACAGGCCAATCTCGATCAAACCGTGCTCTCGCTCTCGCCGCTGATCCTGATGCTGATTTTGACGGTAGTGCTGCTGGTCTACACGGGCGGCCAAGGTCTGCGTCAGCGCTTCCTGCCCGATCAACTCGTGACTGCACTGCCGGAGCGCATGCGAAGATTTCTCTCCACCGCCTCCGATATGGATATTTTGCTGCTGTGCGGGGCCTTCGCCACCTCGATTCCGCTGCACGCCTTTCTGTTTGATGATGCCAGCACGGGTGTGCTGGACGTGCTGCGCCAGCAGATCGCCAACCAGAATGCCATCATCGACTCGTCCGAGCAGGCGCTGGCGGTGATCTTCGCGCTGCCCTTCTATATTCTCGCCCTCGTCCTGATGTCGCTCTACGCCTATGCGCTGGCAAACCCGCGCCTGTCATCGGATGAGCGTAACAATCTGGTGGATCGCCTGCCGATTGGGCTGGTGATTATCCTCATCATCGTCCTGTATCTGTGCGCGATTCCGTTCAGCCTCGTGCTTGTGGAGGGCAAACTGCCGCAGTTATCGCAGGAGTCAGGCCGTATTCTGGCGTTTGATATCCTCATCCCGCTGATGATCCTGTATGCCCATTATTTCCTGTTCATCCGCATTCCCTATGGGCGCGGTCAGACCCGCTGGCGTGACCAGCGCGGCGCACAACTGGAACGCGAGTTGAAGCGCACCGATCAATTGATCGAGGAGATCCAGACGCGGCTTGTGCGGACGGATGACCTGTGGAAGCGCCGCCACACCCTGCGAGCCACCTACGATGAAAAGATCGATATGCTCTACGGCTTCATCGAGTCCAACGGCGCACGCGACCATTTGAATATGGAGCGCTTGCGTATCCTCGATGAGCGCCAGCAGCTCAGCGAAATCTCCGAGTCGCCCGTGTCGCTTGCTATCGCCTCGCTGCCCACGCGCATTGTCAGCATTGGCATCCCGCTGCTGCTGGCCTACAAAATCTATGAGTGGGCTGTCGTCAATGATGGGCTGCGCGAGATCGTCAACAACCCCAATATCACCGTGATCGAATTCTTCCAGACGATCCTCAAGCAGGCCCAGTTCTAGCCCCCCTTTATCCCCAAATTGTCCAATTGTAGGGGCACGGCATGCCGTGCCCTGGGTTTGGCACGCCAAACCCCTTGTATCATAAAAGCAGGTATGATGAAGATCATATCGTGGACAGGGTGACATGAAGGCGGCCAAACCCCTTCGAGACAAACTCGGTGATGTAGATAAGCCCGTCGCCCCTCTGTCCTCTGACGCCGAACGGTATCCTGACCTATAGGTCGCATCCA
>DAOTUR010000727.1:0-1974 GCA_034436915.1 Anaerolineae bacterium | reverse complement strand
ATCGCACTATCTGCGCGATTTATCGCACCTCAGAGCATTGGATCACCAACACGGCACGCGGCGGCATCGCCTCCAACTGTCCGGTAACGCCGGAACTCGATGATATTTGTCGGCGGGCGGCGGTAGCAGTGGGTGGCGGCGTGCTGGCGATTGATGTGTTTGAGACGCCCGAAGGCGGCTTCTCGATCAATGAGATCAATCACACGATGGAATTCCGCAACAGCAGCGCGCCCACAGGCGTTGATATCGCGGCTGAAATTGCCGCCTATGCTATCGGTGTCGCGGCACAGCGGGCGGCCCTCGCTGCGACCAATGCGGCGATAGGGGACTAGGATGACCCTCTCCGTTGGCATTATTGGCGGCAGCGGCTACACGGGCGGCGAACTCATGCGCCTGCTGCTGAATCATCCGCAGGTTGAGGTCACGCAGATCACCAGCCGCGAGTCGGCGGGGCAGTATGTCTACACGGTGCATCCGCATTTGCGCGGCCTGACGCGGTTGCAATTCATCCATCCCGATGCGCTGCAAGCCTGTGATGTGCTGTTTCTGGCGCTGCCGCATGGCACAGCCGCCCATCATATTGAGCAGTATGCCGCGCTTGCGCCCACGATTATTGATTTGAGCGCCGATTTTCGCCTCAATGACGAGGCGGAGTATCAGCGCTGGTATGGCGAAGCGCATCCTGCCCCGGCCTGGCTCGATAAATTCGTCTATGGGCTGCCCGAAGTCAACCGCGAGGCGCTGCGGACGGCCTCGTATGCCAGCGGCGTCGGCTGCAATGCCACCGCCATCAATCTGGCGCTGCGGCCTCTGGTGCAGGCCGGATGGGTAGAGTATGCGGCGATGGAATTGAAGGTCGGCTCGTCGGAAGGCGGGGCCAGCGTCAGCGCCACATCGCATCACCCGATCCGTAGCGGCACGGTGCGGACGTTTAAGACTACACAGCATCGCCACATGGCCGAAGTGCAAATGATCCTGGGCTGTGATGTCAAAATCCATTTTGCCATCACGTCGGTTGAACTGGTGCGCGGCATCCATGCGCTGGCCCATGTGTCTCTGCGCCAGCGCGTGACCGACAAAGATATCTGGCAGGTGTATCGTAGCGCCTATGGCAACGAACCGTTCATTCGGATTGTGACCAGCAAGACGGGCCTGTATCGTCTGCCGGAGCCGCGCATTGTGGCCGGGACGAATTTTTGCGACATTGGCTTTGAACTTGATACGGACGGTCAGCATCTGGTCGTCGTCAGCGCCCTGGACAACCTGGGCAAGGGAGCGGCAGGCAGCGCTGTCCAATGCCTGAATTTGATGCGCGGCTTTGACGAAATGACGGCTCTCCGTCTCGCGGCAGCTTATCCATGAGAAATCAAATATTTCACGTAGGGGCACGGTATACCGCGCCCCTACATAGGGATTTTGCATGATATCAAACACGATTCTGGTTGTGAAATTGGGCGGTGGGGCGGGTAATGATACCGCCGCCTGCCTGCCTGATCTGGCGCAGATTGCCCGCACCCGTCCGCTGGTGATTGTACATGGCCTGAGTGCTCGTCTGGATGCGCTCTGCGCCGAACGCGGCATTGAAGTTCGCACGCTGACCTCACCAAGCGGCCATACCTCGCGCTACACCGATGCGCCAATGCGGGATTTGTTTGTCGAAGTGGCAGGCGCGATCAATGCCGATTTGTGCACGGGCTTGCAGGCGCTCGGAGTGAATGCTGTTCCAGCCGGGCAGGTGATTCGCGGCAATCGCAAGGATGCGGTGCGGGCAATCGTCAATGGGCGCGTGCTGCTGGTGCGTGATGACTACAGCGGGCGGATTGAGATGGTCGATGGTCATGCGCTGCAAACGCTCCTCAACAGCGGCTGCACACCCGTTGTCTCGCCGCTGGCATGGCATGATACGGATGGCTGGCTCAATGTGGATGGAGATCGTGCCGCCGCCGCAGTCGCCGCCGCGCTCCATGCTGATGA
>DAOTUR010000726.1:0-2052 GCA_034436915.1 Anaerolineae bacterium | reverse complement strand
CTGTCCGTGACAGTCGACAGGTGAGCGATCCGCTGGTTCAGGCGCTGATCCTGACCGCCATTGTCATCAGCTTTGGCTCTTATGCCCTGCTGTTAGGACTCATTGCCATATCATCGCGCCGCTTCAAAACCATTGACAGCGATGAGCTGGATCATCTGAAAGGCTAGACACTGAATGGATGTTTTGTTATTGGGGCCCATCTTTATCCCGCTGCTGTTCGCGTCTGTGGGCATTCTGCTGGCACGCAATCGCACGCTGCAACATGGCGCAGGCTTGTTGGCGGGTGTGCTGGCATGGATGTGCAGCATTGGCGTGCTGCTGAAAAATTTACAGGGTGACATCCTGATCTATCAATTGGGCGGTTGGCTGCCGCCATTTGGCATTGTCCTGGTCGGCGATTTGCTGGCTTCGATGTTTTCCGTCATGGCAACCACAGTGCTCATGATG
Organism: Anaerolineae bacterium; assembly: GCA_034436915.1. Classification (GTDB taxonomy): domain Bacteria; phylum Chloroflexota; class Anaerolineae; order Aggregatilineales; family Phototrophicaceae; genus JALHOR01. The sequence goes on along the minus strand of DAOTUR010000726.1, from coordinate 1,605 downwards.
GGTATTCTGTATACGCTCGGGTGTCGGGATAAGTGCGTCAGCTATCCGGCTTTCATGCCGTTGTTTCTGTGCATGAGTGCGGGCTTGAATGGGGCGCTGTACACAGGCGATATTTTCACGCTGTTCGTCTTCATCGAATTGATGGTGATCACATCGGTTGTGTTGGTCGCTATTTCCGACAATCGCCTGGGGCTGGAAGCTGCGATCAAGTACCTGTTTATCAGCGCTATGGGCACATTATTCCTGCTCATTGGGATTGCTGCCTTATATGCCACCTTTGGCACGCTCAACATGGCTGATATTGCGCGTCTGCTTGCCGATGGCGAACGTCCTCTGCTGACACCCGCTGCCGCAGTCATGCTGATGTGCGCGTTTCTCGTTAAGAGTGCGGTCTTTCCGTTCCATTTCTGGCAACCTGATTTCCACACCGTCGCGCCGACGCCCGTCCATTCCGTCCTCTCCTCTGTCGTCGTCAAGGTGGGAATCTACGGTCTGATTCGCATGATGACGCTGATGTTTACCGCCGAAGCGCCGCTCATTCAGGATTTGTTGATTGTCCTCGGTGTGATCGGGATTTTCTTTGGCAGTCTGGGGGCCTTGCGTACCTACGATGCCAAACGCCTGCTCGCCTATTCCACCTTTGGGCAAATCGGCTTTATTCTGGTCGGGATCGGATGGGGGACAGCGGCGGCTCTCACAGGGGCACTTGTGTATGTCGTCAATCATGCCTTCATCAAATCAGCGCTGTTGATGATTACCGGAGTGGTGTCCAGCCGCACACAGACCAAGACTTCAAAACTCAGCGAGATTGGGGGCGCAGGTCATTCCCTTGCGCTGACGGGCGGCCTGTATTTTATCGGCGGATTGGCCTTAGCAGGTGTGCCACCTCTCAATGGCTTTGTGAGCAAAGTCGCGCTGGCCCAGGGCGGTATTGTGACAGGGGATTGGCTCATCTTAGGGCTGGTTGTCAGTGCTGGGGTCATCACGCTCTTGTACATGACACGGACGTGGCAGCATATCTTTCAGCAAGCACCAGCGGAGGGCATCACGCTCAAACCGTATGGCGATAATGCTCTCGCTCCGGCACTGCTCATTGGCATTTGTATCTTTCTGGGACTGTTTGGGTCGCCGCTGCTGGATCTCGCCAACCAGACAGTTGCGCAGTTGGCCGATCCCCAGCTTTATATTCGTGCTGTTCTGGGAGGATAGACCCAATATGACAACACTTCTTTATGCTCTGCCCATGGCACTGATATGGGTGGTCATTGTCGGCAATGCCACGCTTGAAGTCTTTGCCGTGGGACTTGCGGCAGGGTTGGCGCTGGTCTTTTTACTGCGTCCCAGGCACTTTACGGTGAGGTGGCAGCAACTTCCTGGTCAATTGTTGGCACTGGTTTTCTATGTCACGATGCTGTTTTGGGATATTTTCCGCTCTGGTATTGATGTAGCGCAGCGTGTTCTCTCGCCAAATATGCGTTTGAAACCAGGCATCATCGCTGTCTCGACACAGGATCACGAACACAACCGCATTATTCTGACATTGAGTGCGAATTACATTTCGCTCACACCAGGGGAACTTGTTGTCGAGGTGTCTGACGATCATGT
>DAOTUR010000725.1:0-2484 GCA_034436915.1 Anaerolineae bacterium | reverse complement strand
ACCGCAGAGTTCGGAACTGGTGAGGCATCCCGAAGTGCCTATGTATTCGTCTCTAACGGAGCCTTCTCAGGCCAAGTCTGGTAAGCACTAGGGCTAAAAGCCCCTCCCTTCAGGGATGGGGATGCTTACAGGGGATGTTTACCTCGTCAGGCAGTCGAATAATAACGCTAGAATCTCGTCTGGAAGCGATTTTTAGGTCTGTATGTTCTTTTACCCATCCCAAATCGTAGGGGCGCACCACAACGATCAATAGAGATATTTATGGGAATGTGTAGGGACAAGGCCCGCCTTGTCCGAATATGTGGACGCGGCAGGCCGCGTCCCTACTTTTGTGCTCCTCGCCTTTGTGGGAGTGAGCGATCACGGCTGTTTGGTGGCCTCGACGGTGGTCTGTGCGCCCGCCGTTGCCTCAACCGTCATCGTGCTCTGTGCGGGCGGCGAAAAGCTGATGGCTGCATTCACATCGAACACTTCAATGCGCCACTGGGTGTCCTGCGGCGTTTTGTCTGTGGCGGTATTGGGCAGCGTCACAATCAGCAGGGCGGGCAGCAGTGCCGTCTTCTCGACATACACATCGACATTCACCACCTCCTGCGTCACATTGAGCAGACCAAACATCAAATTATTGATGACCTGTCCCTCAGCCAGCCCCTTGACATGATAGACCGCTTCGCCCGTATCGAGGGTTTCCTGCGCGACATAGGTCAGCTCTTTCAACTTGGAGAGGGCCGCCGGGAAGCCGCTATCGTTTTGAATCAACTGGCCCGGATCGAAGCCTTCAGCAATCACATACTTGAGCCAGTCGCTGCCAATCAGCTTAAACCACTGGTCTTTGCCGCGTGCGAAAATTTCTACGGCAATCGGCGGCAGACCGCCCAGACTCAGGCGCGTATCGGCATACAGGATGTTGGGGGTTTGATATTGGGCTTCGGCGCGGCGCATCTCGGCCACGACCTGCGTTTGCCCCTGATCGAGCGTCACGTTGAACATATACGGCGTGCCGATTTGTTCGATGAGAATGCGAAAGGTTTTCAACTGCTGCAAATTGCCAATGACAGTCGCAAGCAGGCTGCGCGGTTCAGGCGGCGCGGCGGTTGGCTGGGCCGGGCCGTTACATCCGGCGAGGACAAACACTGCGATGAGCAAGACACCGAGAACACGTTTCACCGATTGAACTCCCACATGCAATTGATCCTCTGTTGAGTATGCCACTTTATGCCATATACGAGGATAGCGAGTTTGGAGTTGCTCCCATTCTCTCAAAGAGCGCTCATCCATAGTTAAAAAGTCGTCAATTGTTAGAATGGTCGCGCATATACTGTTTTTTTCGCACCGCGCATATACTGTGTCTATATGGTATTGAACACCCATCGAGGAGATATTATGCGCTATCGTGCTGTAACGGGACTCATGCTCGTTCTGATAAGCCTTCTGGCCGCCTGCCAAACCGCCCGCGAGGTGACTCCGTCCCCCCAAGACCTCGTGCAGTGGAACAAAGACCCGTATGCGGTGGTCTTTCGGGCGGAGATCGTGGGCGGCGATGATGAAGCCGCGTTCTACAAGCTGAATGATATTCCTGCCTGCACGATTTATGGCGATGGACACATGATCTGGATCATCGATGGGCCGAACGGCACGCGCCAGATGCTGCTGGATTATCTCTCCGCTGACGATCTGTCGCGCTTCATCGTGGATCTGGGGTTGGGCCGCAAGTTTTACACTTATACTGAGGGCTTCCCGCTGCAAATCCCCAGCGCCTCCAAGCCCGTGTATGAGCGCATGAGCCTGGAAAACAACGGCGTCAAATATGTCTCGGACAGCTTCTCCAATTGGCCGTTTGATTATTATAACGATACCTTGCAGTTCTGTATGGCGCAGGCCAAAACCCCGCGCACCTTCGCGCCTGATAATGCCTGGTTAAGCGCCCAGCAGTTCGATTACGATCAGCGCATCCCGTCCATCTTCTGGGACCCGCAGGCCGCCGGGCGCAGCTTTGTTGAATTGGCCGCCACCAAAGAGCGCGTCTGGATTGAGGGCGCATTGGTGAAAATCCTGTGGCAGGCGCTGGAAGATCGTGGGCGCGATACCCAATTTGAAGAGAACGGAAATTATTACCGTATCGCCCTGCAAATTCCCGGCGTTACCCGTGATGCCCCGCCAGCCCCGGCTGCCCAACCTGCGCCTTAATGCGATTCTCATAGAGACCTCTGAAAATGAGGTCTCTCTAAGCAAGTGAACAAAGAAAGATTTCCGTAAGTATTTAACCAGCATAATAGCCGTGAACGTCGTGCGTTAAACGACGGTGACTATTTCAGGAGAGTCATTTCGTAAGCAACCCCATCCCTGAAGGGAGGAACTTTTAGCCCTAGTACAGCTTTGCGGAAGTCGATAAGCAATTCAAATAGCGAACTTTAGCTAAAAGAAACTGAACGAAATGCTTGTGAACTTCCGCCAACGTGTACTAGTGGGCCATGTGGCATGATG
>DAOTUR010000724.1:0-5061 GCA_034436915.1 Anaerolineae bacterium | reverse complement strand
GCATCATACAAACATCTCAAGACACTTCACCACTCTGACGGCTATACCTACCAGAAAGGACAAGGCGCTCTCCCTCCCCATGCCTAAAGGCAGGGGTATCCCGCGCCGATTCGATGATGTGGGAAGACCGCCCCTCTCTTATACATTCGGTCAAGATGTGGATGATATTGTAGTGACGAGGCCCGCCTCGTCCACACGTTCGGACAAGGCGGGCCTTGTCCCTACACCAACCATGAATTTCTGCTGCATGACGCGGGATTCTATGCCTTGACCAGCGTTTTGAGGGCCTTCATCGCCTTGTCAACGCTGCTGGTGATGCCTGTGTCAATCTCCATATCCACAATGCGGCCTGTGGCATCAATCACCCAGTACGAGCGGATCGCCATTGGCAGCGAGATGAGACCCAACAATTTCATGCCCCACGTGCCGTATGCCTTGAGGACGTTGTGCTCGGTATCACTCAAGAGGTCATAAGGCAGTTTTTCCTTGTTTTTCCAGTCTTTTAAGGTCTGCGCCGAATCGCCGCTGATGCCCAGAATCACAGCATCGGCAGATTCAACCTTCGGGAAAGCATCCCGAAAGGTACAGGCTTGTTTGGTGCAGCCGCCTGTGCCAGCCGCAGGAAAGGCAAAGAGAACAACCGGCTTGCCGCGCAGATCAGACAGATGAATGAGCGTCTGATCCTGATTGGGCAACGTAAAATCGGGGGCGAGATCACCTATGTGCAGCATACCAATACTCCTGACATGCAATCGAGAAAAATATCACAATACTGTCCTGTATTATGCCCTCCCTTTCCTGGATGTATATGAGCAACTTGAGAGCAGACGCCGTGATAAGGGCCTTGCTCGAATCGCGGCCTTCATAGAGACTAGAGAGATGAACGGATGTGTCATCCAGGGAGCGCAAGCCGATGCAAGAATATTTTGAGACGTGGAGCCGCTTCAGCGTGCCAGGGTTGATCCTGACAGGATTGGGCCTCAGCCTCGTCGGTCATGCCACTGCCAACAAAGCGCGGGGACGCAGTTGGTTTTTACAGGGGACGATTGGTCTGATCGTCTTCAATACCGGGTTGGCGCTGTTTGGCGAGTCGGTGAAAGCGCGTGCGCTCTATGAAGCTGAGTTGAATCGCTACCGTAATGCGCCCCGCTGAGATTGATCAGCGGCTGGCCGAGGCGGGCTACAGCCTGCATCTCACCGACAAAAGCCGCTATCTCTATCACATGGCGCAGCGCCTGCTGGCGTGCGGCGGTTGGGATGCCCTCTATACGCCGTATATGACGCGCCTGTGGCTCAATGCGGGCGTCCGCAAGGGCAAAGCCTACACGCTGGCGGAGCTGCGCCAGATCGCCCAACCGCGTGAGGCGGAGGAGACCTTTCTGTACGAGATGCGGCTGTGGGTCAGCGGCGCGATCTTCAAGCGCGGCGTGCGCTTCAAATGTGATCGCTGTGCGCTGGAGCAAAACCACCCGACGCAGGCCCTGAGCGATCCGTTGATCTGTGATGGATGCCAGAGTCCGCTCATCGTGCCGCTGGATGTGCCGTTTGCCTTCACGCCCAATCCGCTGTTTTGCATCGGCATGGCGAACGGGATGCTAACGCTGCTGCGCGTGCTGTGGCGCTTGACGCAGGAGGCTGCTGATGGCGTGTGGGTGGGCGGTGTGCTGATCGAAAAAGAAGGTGGGCCGCAGGTAGAGGTTGATCTGCTCTATCTCACGGGCGAGACTCTGCATATGATCGAGGCCAAAGATGCGCTGCCTGAATCAGCGGCGATCCAGATGCAGTTGTTGCAGTACAAGGCGCTGGCCGACGAGATCGGCGGCGTGTGTACGCTGGCGGCCCTGCCCACGCTCCCGCCCGACCTCAGCGCGTGGTGTGCCGATTGGGGCATCGCGGTGCTGGCCGGGTAATGGGATGTTTGGAGTAGGGACAAGGCCCGCCTTGTCCTATATGTTCGGACAAGGCGGGCCTTGTCCCTACTTCGTGAAGTGGCGTTTTGGTGCAGATCTGTTGTTAGGGGGACGATAATGTGTCTCAGGCATCCAGCAGCACGACACATCCCGCATTGCTCTCATGATCAATGACACGGGCCGATGCAGGCATCTCTCGCAGCGACCACAGCACATAAATATCTCCCACCGCGCCTGTGATGAGCAGCGTCCCCAGAACGGTGATCGTCGCATCGGCCAGCGCCAGCCCGATGAGCCAGGGGACAATGCCCGTCAGGATGAGCGGCAAAACCGCCCCGATGCGATAGGCTCTGACGTTCATCGGCTGTTTGGCATGGCAGTAGGGGGCCATCGCTCGCCACGCAAAGCCAAAGGTAAAGGCTGACCAGGGCAGGCCGCTGGCGATTTTCCAGCCGATGGCATGGATGCCCTCATGCAGCACAATGAGCAGCACAAAGCCCACAAGAACCTCAAGCGGGTGAATACCATACAGCAGCGCCAGCATGTCATGGGCCAATACAAACGGCACAAGCGGCACGATCATCAGCACAGCGCTGAGGATATACACCCATCTCGGCAGTTCGTGGATGGGGACGGAGAGATCTAACTGGCGCGACGCGGGAACAGACGCAGACATAACAGAATACCCATCACCACTATTCATCGTTATCCGATGTATTATAGCACAAAAAAGAGGATGTCAACCATAACATCCTATAATCCCGTTCATTTGTAGGGGCGCATGATAACGTGGTATCGATTTTCACATTACACAATGGGGTCGCAACGGGTCACAGCGTTTTTGTAGGGGCGACCCATGCGTCGCCCCTACGATAATCCCACCTCAAATGAACATACGGCAAGGCAAACCACGCTGTTCTGTACACCTACCAGCGTGCTGCGCCCAGAGGTTTCCCCCTTAACTCGCCCCTGGTTTCTGTCGATCCACGTAGGCCAGCACCTGCCCCGCCGCCCGACACAGCAAATTCATCAGCGCCACGTCCGAGTCCGAGAAGGGTTGATCGCCCGGCTGATTGAGAACCTCGACCACGCCGAACACCTTGCCATCGCCGATCAGCGGCACAGCCAGAATTGACTGGGTGTTGAACGTGAAACTCTGGTCAATCCGATTGGAGAAGCGTAGATCGGTCTTGACGTTCCGCACCAGCGCCGGCTCATGGTGCTGCATGACCCATCCGACAATGCCTTCTGTCGAGGGCATCCGATAGTTGAGCATCTGCTCGGACAATTTGCCCTGTACCATAATAAACACAAGTTCATTCGTATCGTCATCTAATAACGCAAGAGAGCCATCCGGTGCATTACACAGGAGCAATGCTTGTTTCAAGATACGATTGAGCAGCGGGTAAAGCTGGCTGTCATCTTCAAAGTGATCTGCGGCTTCATAGAGTTCAGAGATGGCCCGCACAAAATCGCGCAGGCTGACCACTTCAGTCTGTAGCGCCCGATTCTCGTCCTGGAGACGCATAGTTTCGCGCTGGAGTAGTGTTGAAACGGTGGTCATAGGCGGCCCTCAATATCTTTCTCTTATTGTAGTGGAAATCTTGTTGGAGAGAAACAGGACTAAAGAACGAATCGAGCAGCAGCCCTGTGTTGGGCGTATAATGGGACTTCGTGATTTGGAATACGCGATTTAAGGGGACTGCTGATGTCGCAATATAACTTTGATGAAATTGTGCCGCGCCGGGGCAGTTATTCGGCAAAATGGACGGTCTACGCGGAAGATGTCCTGCCGTTGTGGGTGGCGGATATGGATTTTGTCTCGCCGCGTGAGGTGATTGAACGGCTGCATCGGCGCGTGGATGAGGGCGTGTTTGGGTATACGATGGATTCGCCTGAACTGCGCGACATGCTCGTTGCCCGCATGAAAAGCCTGTATCAGTGGGAGATTCACCCCGAAGACCTGGTCTTCATCCCCGGCATGGTGCTGACGCTGAATCTGGTGGCGCGGATCGTGGGCAAAGCGGGCGATGGGATACTCATGCAGACACCCGTCTACGGCCCCTTCCTCAGCATTCCCCCGGCCAATGATCGTTTTGCTGTGACGTGTGATCTTGTCCCGATGGCGACGGGCAAGCACACCTTCACCTATGCGATTGACTTCAATGCCTTTGAAAAATCGATCACGCGCCAGACATCGCTGTTTTATCTCTGCAATCCGCACAATCCGTCGGGGCGGGCGCTGCGGCGTGAAGAACTGGAAGAACTGGCCGCGATCTGCCTCAAGCACAATGTCACCATCTGCTCCGATGAGATTCATTCCGATCTGCTACTGGGCAATGCCAAACATGTGCCGATTGCCTCGCTCTCGCCCGAAATCGCCCGCCAGACCATCACGCTGATTGCGCCGAGCAAAAGCTTCAATCTGCCGGGGCTGGGCTGCTCGATAGCGATTGTGCAGAACAAAGAACTGCGCCATAAATTGGAGACGGCGGCCCGCAACCTGGGGGTGCATGTCAATTTGATGGGCTTGGAAGCTGCTGCTGCTGCCTATGAGCATGGCGATGTCTGGCTCAAAGAGGTGCTGGCCTACCTGAAAGACGGACGTGATCGCGTGGTGAGCTATGTGGAGAAGAATATCGCGCCCCTCAAGATCACCGTGACGGAAGCGACCTATCTCTCCTGGATCGACTGCCGCGACCTGCCGCTGCCCGAAGACGTGACGCCGTATGACTTCTTCCTGAAAGAGGCCAAAGTTGCGCTCAATCTGGGGACGTTCTTTGGTGAGGGCTATGAGGGCTATGTGCGGCTGAATTTTGCCGCGCCGCATCAGGTGGTGCAGGAGGCGCTTGAACGCATGAAAGAGGCGGTGGGGCGGCTGTAGAAGGGTGCAGGGTGTTTTGTATTGTTATAGGACGGACAAGGCTCATTTTGACCCGTAGGGGCGCGATGCATCGCGCCCAAAATGCATCGCGCCCAAAATGCAAATTTTTTCAACACGGGCGACCCATGGGTCGTCCCTACAAAAGCGCTGTGATGTCAGATACCCCACGCCTAAAGGCGGGGGCTTGCAGTTATGGCGGGATTGAAACCCAAAACACACACCGCGTATGGCGGAATGACCGCCGCCCGGCGTCCGATGTTGACCGCC
>DAOTUR010000723.1:0-7229 GCA_034436915.1 Anaerolineae bacterium | reverse complement strand
CGCAAATTATCGCCTTTGCCCACCTCCAACGTCACCGATTCACCCGTGAGAAGGAAGACCGTCAACAACGGCATAGTATGTTATCCTTTCTCTTTATCGAGAGCATACCCTTTCTTGATTAATACATGCTGTGCTCTCAGACAATACTCAACAAAACATAAGATTGTAGACGATTAAACCCTTTTATAATCATCCATAATTAAACACATTCTACTATCGTAAAGGTCACAGCGTGGAACTCCCCCTTTTCCCTCTCAACAGCGTTCTCTTTCCGGGTGCTCCCCTGCACCTCCACATTTTTGAAGACCGTTATAAAGATATGATGAAGGTGTGCATCGACGAAAAGCTACCGTTTGGCGTCGTCCTGATTGCCAATGGCGAAGAGGCGCATGACCCAACAGCGCAGCCACATGTGGTGGGATGCACCGCCCATATTATGCAAGTCCAGCACCTGCCCACCGAGCGCATGAATCTCATGGCGATGGGCCGCGAACGCTTCCGCATCCTCCACACCTATGATGATCGCGCTTATCTGCGGGCGGAGGTGGAATATCTGCCCCTCATGGATGATAACCCGCGCTGGACGCAGGCGGGTGCAGAGCGTGTCCGTGAGCTGTTTAAGCGCTACATGCACAGCATGGAATCAGCCGGTCAGCCGCCGCTTGGCGACAATCTCCTGCCCATTCCGCCGATGCAGCTCCTGTATTTTGCGTCGTTCTGGTTGCAATCAGATATGAGCGCCAAACAGCGTCTGCTCGAATGTGCCACCACCAGTGAACTCGTGCCGCAGTTGGTCAAACTGTATCACCGCGAGATCAAACTGCTCGATATTCTGCTGTCACAGGTTGAGATTGCCAACGGCGAGACATCCTTTTCGCTCAACTAATGCGTGAGAGCGCCCCGCGCAGCCGTTGGGTGACGATCTTCAAAACGCCGCGAATCATCTCAGGGTTGCTGGCGAGCAGCTCAAAGAAGACATCCTGCGACAGCTTGAGCAGCTTGGTCGGCTCAAGCGTCGTCACATCGGCTGTGCGCGGCTCTGAATCGAGCAGCGCCAATTCTCCGACCACTTCGCGCTCTCCCAGCGTGGCAAAGATGGTCTTGCCCTCATGCACCTGGACACGGCCCGTTGCGATGATATACAGGGCCGTTCCAGGATCACCCTGCTTGATGAAGGTCTGCCCGGCAGGATAATCCACCTCCTGCAAATGAAACGCGACCTCCGACAGAAAATCCTCCGCCAGATCGGTGAACAGGCCGACGCCGCGTAAAATCAAAACTTTTTCGATCAAAAGAAGCATTTTCCCCTGTCCTTCCGTTTCACGGGCGATGCTGCGCCGTGTCGCCATCGTCGTTTGTGCCAACAGCGTTTCGCCCTGCTGCTGCACCCCTTCCATCGAAGTTTGAAAAATTGTATACAGCGTCGGGTTGAGGCGGTAGAGGCTCACCATCGCCGTTTCACGCACAATCATATCGGTGAGGCTGTTCATTGCCTGCCCCACCGCCGCTGAGTCCTGGCGTGTGCCGAGATCCGCCAGCAGATAGTACACACACGCCAGCGTCCAGGGCGGAATCGAGCGAGTTTCGCTGACAAACGCCCGCAAGCGATCCAGCGGCGCGTAACGGCGCTGCGGCTCATACACGCTGATCGCCTCGTATTGATCGCTCACATCAGGGCGCTCAAACAGCGGCATGATCTGACTGCGCCAGTCTTTTGTCAGCAGCCCTTCCAGGATTTCCAGAGCATAGGCGCGTTTTTGCGCTGATTGCGTGTCCAGATTGGCCTGAACCGTCAGCAGAGCCGTTGTCTCATAGCGGAAAGACAGCAGCAGCAAAATACGTTCCTTCGTCAGATGCAGATCATTTTGCAGAGCCGCTTGCAGCAGTGCCAGACGAGTGTCTGCCTGAACATCCAGCACGGCGGCCAACTGCCATGCCGCCTCTTGAATCTCGACCAGCAGCAGTTGATCGACCAGCATGATATCGGGACGGGCAGCCGTCTTCATCGCGTGCAGCGAACGCAGCAACTCATAGCGCACCAGCGCCTCTGGATGCTGGAGATGATCGCGCAGCCATGCGGCAGCAGTCTCGCCCCCGATGCGGCGCATCACACGCAGCAGCCGAAGCTGGACATAGCGCGGCTGGCCGATTTTATCAAAGGCGCGAAACAGCAGCGGCAGCGCCTGTGGCCCGGCCAGGATGAGCGCTTCCATCGAGGCCGCAAGACCGTTATAGCCAATTTCCAGATTGTTCACGATGACAGGCAGAACAGGCATATAGTGCAGCTTGCCCGCCGCGATCACCGCCGCCCGCCGCACATCGCCTTCCTCATCTTGCAGCAGCGCCTCCAAAATATTGGGCGTCTGAGCATGGGCGCTGGGCGTCGTGCTCAGGATGGAGGCCGCAAACACACGATCCTGCGTGACGGGCGAGGCAGCGTAACCAATCAGCTTTTGCCGCGCCCGCGTTTGCAGCACCGTATCCTCGCTGCTGAGAAGCCCCATCATCGCGCCGGACTGCACCGTGAGATTGTCATTGTCCAGATAAGGAGCCACCTGTGCCGCCCCTCCCAGGCGGGCCGCCGTCCGCAGCATATCGCGTTGCAGTTCCGGTATAGTCTCCAGCGGCATCTGCTGGATCAGCGCGGGCAGAGCCGCCGTTCGATTTTCCTCATCCAGCGTTTTGAGGGCGCTCCAACGCACCGACGCATCATGATGATGGATGAGTTCGCACACAAAATCATCCAGTTCGGGATGCTGCATCCGCACCAGCACATTGAGGCCGTAGATGACTTCGCCCGCATTGGGGCTGTAGCGCGTCTGGCGCAAAATTTCCAGGCTGGTGCTGTCTGTGAAGTTGAGATCGGACTGCGACAGCAAACGGCGGCGCAGCGCCCGTAAAAGCGCCTGCGTATAGGCTGTGCGGATGATCAGCGCCGTGCCCACCCAGACAATGACGACCAGCAGCGTGATGATGAGCAGAACCGGAATATCAACGTGCAGCACCTGATTGAGGAATAAGAGCGACAGACCCGACAGCACGCCGCCAATCGGCTCAATGAACATCTCCACCGCCGTTTGTGCTCGCAGACGCTCCTTTTGCGAGAGCGGCTGATACAGGATGAGCAGCGAGGTGCGATTGAGCGAATAGCGCAGCGCCCGATCAAACAGTTTGAGCAGGACGACGCCTGTAAACAGAATCAGGACTGTTTGCGGGATGACCACCGCTGCCAGCGACACGCCAATCCCCACCGCCAGCAAAATGGGCATCACCAGCAGGCCGCCAAACACCCCGAAGCGGTTCAGCAACCACCCCGACAGCACCGCCCGCACAAACAACTGCACAAAGCCCACCAGCGAGAAGAATGTCGCCAGAAACGCGCTGAGATCATCAGGGTTGGTGTAGCGGCGTTCAGCAGCGCTGTAAAAGGCATTATCGACATAGTAGAGCGTGAAAATGGTGACGGCGGCCAAGATGAAGGTCAGCAGAAGATAGCGATCTCGTGCCATTTCCTGCACCGAGCGTTGTTCCTCTTCCATACTGTCTTCAATCGAGGGCACTTGTGTCGTCGTCACGGGGCCGCTGTGCGTGACGATCCAGCGCATGACGAACAGCGAAGCAATCGATGAGGCCGCTGCCAGAAAATACAGATCAAGCGTGTGGATGAAGCGCAGCAGAAACGGAATCAATGCGCCGCCGATCATCATGGCGATCACCTCGCCCGACCCGATCAGCCCAAACAGGCGCTTGGTCTGCCGCACCGTGAAGACGCGCCCGGCCAGCCCCCAGAATTCCAGGCTTTGCAGCACCCACAGCAAATCGAACGCCATGACGCCGAGCAGCGCCGGGAAGGGGGCCGTTGTGAGGGCGAACAAGCCGCGCAGCCCTAGCAGCGCCACAACCACCGTCAGCAGATTCATCGTCATCAGGCGGCGAAACGACACGCGCTTTTCGATGCGCCCATACACAAGCCCCATGCCCACCGTCAGGATTGACGCGCTGATATACGCCACAGGCAGAATCTGCGCTCCATCGCTGTAGCGCGTGAGGAAGGTGCTGTAGGCGGCAGTTTCAAAGAAGGTGACAGTCAGCCCCATCAAAAAGGAATGGAGCAGGAAGACCTGAACCAATGGAAGTTCGAGAGGATCAATCTGGAAGAGACGACGAATAGGGGCAAACACACAAACACCCTTCAGGCAGTAAAACACATCATGAATGAGCAGCGTGAGAGACAGGCGCAGGACAATGGCAGACAGCCCGTGCCTCGACAAGTATAGTTGATTCACAGGCGATTCCCTACAAAGAGTTACAGCGGCAGAACGCTCCTCAGTCTTTTGTCATTGCATTTTCGCGGCGTCTATGGAAGACTTGCCCCCGCAAGGTCATGTCCAGGATGGCCCTCTAGCCTTTCTCTATGATCATGTCCTTCCTTGTTTGCAGTAAACCAGAGGTCACAACCCTTGAAACGCATTTATGATACTGCCTGGGAGCGCTTCAACGTCATCGTCTCTGTCGTCGCCGATGCCAACGCCCGCGCCATTGCGATAATCTTCTATTTCACGATCCTTCTCCCATTCGGGCTTATTGCACTCTTGTTCTCCGATCCCTTCCGTGAGAATGCCAAACCGCAGTGGTTCAGCCGCGACCCTGTACCCAATGATATTGACAGCGCCAGACAGCAGGGTTAACCATGTATATTCTCGGTATTTCCGCGTTCTATCACGATTCAGCGGCAGCGCTCATCCAGGATGGGCATATTGTGGCCGCTGCGATGGAAGAACGCTTCTCGCGCAAGAAAAATGACAGCAGCTTCCCCATTCATGCCGTGCAGTTCTGCCTTGAGCAAGCGGGCATTACATCAGACGACCTTGATTATGTCGTCTTCTACGAGAAGCCCCTCCTCAAATTTGAGCGCATCGTCCTCTCGACATTGAAGACCTTCCCGCGTTCCTGGGGCGTCTGGCGTGAAGCCACTGTGAGCTGGCTCAAAGAGAAGCTCTGGATCAGAAGTGTGATGCAAAAAGAGCTTGGCGTCACCTATGACAAGGTGATCTTCTGCGATCATCATATGAGTCATGCTGCCAGCGCCTATTTTGCCAGCCCGTTTGATGAAGCGGCGGTGCTGACGGTGGACGGCGTGGGCGAGTGGACGACGACGACTCTTGGCACGGCCAAAGGTCTCGATATCAACCTGTTCTCCGAGCAGCGCTTTCCCCATTCGCTCGGCCTGCTGTATTCGACCTTTACAGCATGGCTGGGATTCCGCGTCAACAATGGCGAATACAAAGTCATGGGTATGGCCCCCTACGGCACGCCGCGCTATCAGGATAAGGTGTATAAACTCATCCAGACCGACAGCACAGGCGCGTACAATCTCAATCTCAGCTACTTTGAATACACCCATTCCACCCAGCGCAGCTACAGCAACAAATTCATCGAATTGTTTGGCCCGCCGCGCCCACCCGAAGCGGAATTCTTCACGATGGCGACCAATCCTGAACGCTCGGCTGAAAAAGCGGGCATGGATCAGAATCAGTATTACGCGGACGTGGCGGCCAGCATTCAGCGCGTGATCGAAGATATTCTCGTCTCAATCTGCAAGCATCTGGCCTTGACGACGGGCCAGAAAAAGCTGGTGATGGCGGGCGGGGTGGCGCTCAATACCAAAGCCAACTGGCGGCTGCTCAATGAGACGCCGTTTGAAGAGATTTATATCCAGCCCGCGTCCGGCGATGATGGCGGCGCGTTGGGCTGTGCGCTGTGGGTCTATCACAGCCTGCTCAAGCAGCCGCGTGTGGGCATGATGCCGCACGCCTATTGGGGCAAAGGCTACAGCGATGAAGAATGTCTGTCATTCCTGGCGGCCAAAGGCATCCCCTATGAATCCTTTGCCGACAATCCTGACAAGCTGATTGAGCGCGTGGTGGATGGCCTGACGCACAAGCAGGTCGTGGGCTGGTTCCAGGGCCGCTTTGAATGGGGGCCGCGTGCTCTCGGCAATCGCAGCATCCTGGCCGATCCGCGCCGCGATGAGATGAAAGAGATCGTCAACACCAAGATCAAATTCCGCGAGCCGTTCCGCCCCTTCGCTCCGGTCATCCTGCGTGAGCGTGCGGCAGAATATTTTGATTATGACGGGGTTGCCACGCATGAAGCGCCGCGTTATATGCTCATGGTCGCGCCGATCCGTCCGGAAAAAGGCGATCAGATCCAGGCGGTGAATCATATGGGCACAGGCCGCTTGCAGACAATTGACCGTGAGACAAACGCCCGCTACTATGATGTCGTCAAGACATTCGGAGATGCGACAGGCGTCCCTGTCGTCCTGAACACATCCTTTAATTTGCGCGGGGAGCCGATTGTGACCACGCCGCAAAATGCTTACAACACGTTCCGCAACAGCGATATTGATATGCTGGTGCTGGGAACAACGCTCGTTCGTAAATAACGCATTGATAGCGGCACTGCCCGTTTCCAAAGGACAGAGTATGTCATACCAAGTACAAGAAAAACCAAAAGTCGATAAGCCCAAGAATACGACCAACACCTTTCTGGCTCGTCTAGGCATCCTGGGCGAACTACTGTCATTCTTCTGGCGGCGCAAGCTGTACTGGCTTATCCCGATGATCCTGGCTTTGGTCGTCCTCGGCGTCATCATTGCCGCAGGCGGCGCAGGCGGCGCAGGCTTGTTCATCTACACCCTGTTTTAAATCGAATCACCTCCCAATTGAATAACGTGGGCGCGATCCTGACTTCGTTCGCGCCCTTATCGACGAGAGCATTTTATGGATACGACTGATGTGATTGCGATTCTGGCGCTGGTGGTATTTGGCCTCGTGGCCGGATTTTTTGTCGCCCGTCATTCCAAGAGCCGCCAACAGATCCTGGGCGGGCCTGTGGCGCGGGCGCTGAATTATGCCGCGAGTACACTGCTCATCTCGATGGCCCCAACGGTGCTGACGATGGTGATCTTCATCCATCCGTCGCCGCTGTACGTTGGCACGATACGCATTCCGCCGTTCGTGATGCTGATCGGGCTGGTATTAGGCATGATGGGGTCGGCACTGCTGCTGCTGATGGTGTATGCCCTGCTTGAAGCGCCCAAGCATTCAGCGGCCTCGCTGGACGAGGATCGCGGCTGGACGGAGCAGGATGCTCGCTCATCCGGGCTGTAGACTTGATGATCTAGCCGAGTTTTGGATCGATCTTTCACCCTCACTCCAATCCTC
>DAOTUR010000722.1:0-5811 GCA_034436915.1 Anaerolineae bacterium | reverse complement strand
GTGCGGAGGGGCTGGAAGGAAAGGTTTGACAGTCATTCCAGCGCTCTCGGCATCATTTTATGGGGGGTGCGTAAGGTGAGTCAGTAAATTGACCAATTTCGATAGGTAGAGTTGACTCAGAAAAGTTAAAAAGATACAGCTGTTGCAAATTTTTAAGCTTACTAATTTGGGGGGCGAGGGTTGTAAAGAAGCCGTATCTTAAATCCAACGAAAGAAAGCCCGTCATTGGAGCCTTTGCAATCTGCTCAAGGGCTTCTCGATAAGCCACAAATGGATTGGATTGAGAGTTCTGTTCTTGTGCCCCAACCTGTCCGCCCCACATCAACCCCATCACCAATACACCCAATATCATGCGCCGCATCATAGAGTCCCTCCCGATTCATCCCATCCCTACCCGATCATAACGTGAAACGGCGGCGCGTGGGGCAAGCGGTGGTCAATCAGCGGCGTTCTCTGCGATCTCTGTGTCCTCTGTGGTTCATCCTGAGTTTTCTTTGCGGTCTCCTTCCTTATCTCTGCTTCCAGGAGACAAGGAGCGCGACGCATACCACAACAAAAAGACGGATACACATTTGTGCATCCGTCTTTTTGTTGTGATATCTTTACTGCTCAGAAAATCTAGATTACTTGCCGATTTGTTCGGGAGCCGCTTGCGCCGACTCGTCTTGAGCGCGGAACTGGCTCATATACAGATCATAGTATGCGCCCTGATCGGCCAGCAGCGATTTGTGCGTGCCACGTTCAATAATCTGGCCTGCCTTGAGCATCATCACCTGATCGGCGTTGCGAATGGTGCTGAGACGATGGGCAATCACGAAGCTGGTGCGGCCTTTCAGCAGTTTTTCAAAGGCAGCCTGGATGATGCGCTCTGTACGGGTATCGACGCTGCTGGTCGCTTCATCCAGGATCAGGATGCTCGGATTCATCAGCGCAACACGGGCGATGGCGATCAACTGGCGCTGGCCCTGGCTCAAACCACTGCCGCGCTCACCCAGGACGGTCTCATATTTCTGCGGCAGACGTTCGATGAAGTCATGGGCAGCGACCATCTTGGCGGCGACGATCACTTCGTCGTCCGTTGCATTGGGGCGGCCATAACGGATGTTTTCCATCACGCTCGTGCTGAAGAGGAAGGTATCCTGGAGCACAATCCCGATCTGACCGCGCAGAGTGTCCTGCGTGACATCGCGGACATCAATGCCGTCGATCTTGACCGTTCCCGTTGTCACATCATAGAAGCGCGGGATGAGATTGATGATGGTCGTTTTGCCTGCCCCCGTCGGCCCGACGATGGCAACCATCTGGCCTGTTTGCGCGGTGAAACTCACATCATCGAGCACTTTCTCGCCCTGCACATACTCCGCCGAGACATGATCGAACACGACCTCGCCCTTGATGGCAGGCATGGTCTTGGCATTCGGCGCGTCCTTGACTTCGATATCTTCATCCATGAGGCTGAAAATACGTTCGCTGCCCGCAATTGCGCTCTGGACGCTCGTCCACAGGATCGCAATTTGCTGGATCGGCTGATTGGCACGCTGTGTATAGCCGATGAAGGCGAACACCATGCCGATGGTGACGGCGTTGGCCGGGACGAACGACAGTTGTCCCAGCAGGGCAAGACCGCCTACGACCACGACCACTGCCAACGACACATAGCCGAGGGCTTCGAGGACGGGGTTGAGCGCACTCGTGAACAACGAAGCACGAACGTTCGCCATGCGGTTCGCCTGGTTAGAAGTCTCAAACTGGGCGATGCTTTCTTCTTCGCGGTTGAACGCCTGCACTTCACGCGCCCCGGCGATGCTCTCTTGCAGCCCGGCGTTGACCGACCCCAATTCCTGGCGGGCGCGGCGGAAGGCTTTGCGGGCCTGATTGGAGAAGTAGAACGTGACAAACATCATCACCGGGATGATTGCCAAACTCAACAGCGCATACGGCACGTTGGTTTGCAGCATACGGATGATGATCCAGGTCACGGTCAGCCCGCCCAACAGCACCTGCATCAGCGCAAAGCTGAACGCCTGACTGATGGTGTCCATATCATTGGTGACGCGGCTCATCACATCGCCCGCTTCATTCTTAGAGAAGTAGCCAATCGACAGCTCTTGAATCTTGCGGAATGAGTCGCGCTGCAAGTCCTGAATGACGAAGCCCCCCGTCCAGCGCATCGAGTAGAAGGCGAGACCTGTCGCAACAGCACTGGCGACATACACGGCAATCAGCATCAATGTCAGACGCCCGACACCTGCCAGACGTTCTGCAATGTAAACGGGATTGTTGGCGTCCACCATCCACTGTGTGTTAATCGTTGTATACCAGCAGGCATCAGGACGCAGCACCGATGGGGCAATATAGCAGTCAACCATCTGGCCTGTCAGTTCTGGCGCTTCGACGCTGCCCCAGGCTGCGCCCAGGATGAAGATCGCAACGAAGACAAGGCCGATGCTGTAGCGGCCCACATAGGAGCGATAGCGCCCTATTGTGGTCATGACATTTTTGGGTTTAGATGTTTCCTGGTCGAGAAGACGACGGCCACCATCCATAAACATAGTTAATCAGCTCCTTGCGCTTGTGGCGCAGCATCATCGACAAGCTGCGATGAGTAGATTTCAGCATAGACGGGACTGTCTTCGATCAGGGTGGCGTGTGTGCCCATCGCCACGATTTCGCCTTTGTCCAGCACGACGATCATATCGGCATTGCGGGCGGTGGAAATACGCTGAGCAATCACAAAACTTGTGCGCCCCTGCATCAACAGATCGAGCGCGGCCTGGATCGTGCGCTCGGTTTCAAAATCGACGGCACTTGTGCTGTCATCGAGGATCAGGATGCGCGGCTTGAGCAGCAGAGCACGCGCAATGGCGATGCGCTGCTTCTGACCCCCGGACAGCGTTGCGCCACGTTCACCGACGCTGGTGTTATAGCCATCAGGAAAGCCCTTGATGAACGGGTGCGCCGAGGCTGCAACCGCTGCGGCTTCGACTTCTTCATCGGTGGCATCGGGACGACCAAAGGCGATGTTATCGCGGATCGTGCCGCTGAATAGGTTGGTCTCTTGCAGAACGATACCGATCTGTGAGCGCAAGCTGTCGAGGGTGACATCGCGCACATCATGACCATCGATCTTGACGCCGCCTGTGCTGACATCATAGAAGCGCGGGATCAGATTGATGATGCTCGTCTTGCCGCTGCCTGTCGAGCCGAGCAGGGCAATCGTCTGGCCGGGTTTGGCTTCAAACGAGACATTCTTCAACACGGGTGTTCCCGTATCCGAATTGAAATAGCTGAATGTCACATTGTCGAATTGAACATGACCCTGGATGGCGGGCAGTTCAATAGCATTGGGCTTGTTGGCGACTTCGCTCTGGGCATCGAGAATTTCGAAGATACGGTTTGCCGAGGCTCCAGCCTGTGACATCAGCGAGACGATGAAGCCCAGTTGGCCCAAAGGCAGGAACAGATACAGCAGATAGAGTGAAAATTCCTGATATTCGCCCAGGCCCAATGTGCCGCCCAGAATTTGCGGGGCCGCAAAATACAAAATGGCGACCTGTCCGATCTGGATGATGGTGAAGATCAGCGGGAAGAGAAACGCAAAGGTGCGCCCCAACTTCAACTGCTGCTGCAACAGGCTCATGGTACGATCATCGAAGCGTTTCTGCTCTTCGCGCTGACGGACGAACGCCTTGACCACCTTAATGCCTGCGACGTTCTCTTGCAGGATGGTGTTGAGCGCAGACACACGGGTTTGCAGCTCAGCGAACAAAGGCTGTGACAGCATCCCGAAGATCATAAACAGGATCATTGCCAGCGGCAGAATCGGGATCACCACCAGCGTAAGTTGCCAGTTGGTCGTGAACAGGATGGCGAGGGTTGCTACCAGCAAAATCAACGCGCTCACGGCTAGAATTGACCCCTGGGCGATGAAGAGGCGGACTTTTTCCACGTCATCCGTCGCACGAACCATCAACTGACCGGTTTGATTGCGATCATAATAGCTGAAGGACAAGCGCTGAATCTTGCTGAAGATGGCATTGCGGAGGTCGAACGCGACGCTCTGGGATGTCCATTCTGACATATACGTTTGGACGAATGCGAACACCCCACGTATAAGCGCAAACAGAATGATAATGAGTGCCGCATTGACGAGCAAGCCCGCCGCGCCATCATAAGTCGCTTGCAGGGCTTCACGATTTTGTCCCGTGAGGGTCAAGGCCAGATCAGGTAGCTTCATAGCGGTTTGAGCCGCGAAGCCGCTCGTAATAGAATTAATCATGTTCTGGACGAGCTTGGGGACAACTAACTGTGCCAGCGTCGCAATGATGAGTGCTCCATACGCGATGATGACCGAACGCGGATGCAGCAGAAGATATCCCATTGAACGGCGCAGCGGGCTTGGCCCCGTCTGTGCTGCCTTTTTAGGCTTACTCTGCCACGAGTTGGCAGACCCCGGATTGTCTTTCTTGATGGTCGCTTGCATTCTATCACTCCCTAAAGATCGGTTTTTTCTGTCGTGCGGGCTGGCGTTTCGGTGTCAGACTGGCTTGTTGGATGCATCTGCGCGAGCATCCGCGCCTGTATCTGCTCATACATCGATGCGCCGCTGGGCAGATATATCACCAACTGCCGCATATGGGCGAGAAGCTGCTGCGAGTCCTGTGTCCCCATGTGTCTGACACAGGTCAGGAGAACATCATCCTCTGGCATGGCATCCAGAGTATCCATCACGCGAAGACCCTCCTCAGTGACATACAATAATACGCGCCGACGATCCTGCGGGTCTCGCACGCGATGAATATAGCCCTTACGGACAAGCCCCTCACTCGATGGGACGAGGGTCGACGGGTCGCACATGAGCGTTTTGCTCAATTCACTGATGGTTTTGCCCCCTTCGTGGTTCACTATTCGCAGCATCCCGATTTGAAGATGACTCACTTCGATACCTGCGGCCTGAAGACGTTTCTCCATGTCTTCACGCATCGTCTTAGCCATCACCCAGAACATAATCCGTATTTCTGCGGCCAGGTGATGATCATCGTAGGATTCGTTCTGATTCATGGGACTACCAATCATTTGTACTCCCAATCATTGGGGTGCCAATGATTTACTGTCCTCATGATATGGTGTTATGTTATTCATGTCAAGAAGGAAACGTTTAAGAACGTTTTAAACGCCTGCGGATTACTGAGAGGATAGAGACGCAGCATTGCAACGCGGTTTTATATAACCAATGGTGCAAGTTGTAAATTTGATATGGGATTGGCGTAGGGGCGCGATGCATCGCGCCCCTACGCCGTCAGGTTAAGGATTTAAGGAATGAAAACCGTGATAGGGTGGGCATCTAAAGCCATCGGCCACACGGTTTATCGCCCCACTGACGCCCCACACGCTGCCTTAGATCGGTCACAACAGCTCATGTGAGGCGAGTCTGGCAGGGCAAAAATGGGAGAAAATGGCCGCCGTCTCAGGGTGTTCACTCTTTCTGAGAAAGATGAGAAGCTTAACCTGACGGGTATGGGGCGCGATGCATCGCGCCCCTACAAAAGCGCTTTGGCCCTTTAAAAATTCCTTGCCATCAAAAATTCAGCCTCAGAATTTGATTTTGCGTGCCAAAATGATCGCAAAATCGAGACATGCACCATTGGTTATATAACCAATGGTGCATGTTGTGGTTTCGAGATGGGTCTGTTGTAGGGGCATGGCACGCCACATAGGCATTAAGCTAAGCCATTCTCAGCGGACGCCGACGGCTAAAGCCATCGGCTATGTCTTTAAAATCTGACAAACTGTGTCCTCATTGCGTTTTGA
>DAOTUR010000721.1:0-3552 GCA_034436915.1 Anaerolineae bacterium | reverse complement strand
CACAGAGTTGGGATTTTTCCAAGTTGAGATATTTCTCAACTATTCTGTTTAATTTGACGGTTGGTATATTGACGATGAATTAATTTGTACCATAAAAACCAGCCTGAGTAGTTACATTTATAAAGGTGGTTGTCGTAGGGACGAGGCCCGCCATGTCCTCGGACGAGGCGGGCCTCGTCCCTACAGAGCACCATAATGGAAAATTCCTCTTTAAGCAGAAGGCGTGTCGCGGTGTGCCATCCACTCCTCGCGCAGAATGCCATAGAGCACCAGATCGTAGCGCTGCCCCTCGCGGCACACCATATCGCGCTTGGCTCCCTCGCGCACAAATCCGGCCCGCTCATAAGACCGAATCGCCGCCGTGTTATATGACATGACGGTGAGGCCCACACGGTACAAATTGAGCTCGGAGAAGGCGTAATTCAGGATGAGGTGCAGCGCATCATGGCCGTAGCCTTTGCCGCGATAATCGGGCAGGCCGATGGCGATAGCAATCTCAGCCGTTTGGCTGGCCCACTTGATGTTGTGCAGGACGACGAATCCGATCATGAGATCGTCGCTGAGAGTTCGCAGATGAAAATAGGCGCTGCTCTGCACGCCCTGTCCGCCGCTCTCATTGATATAGCCATAGGCAGAAGCGGCTTGCGGGCGAATGGGATCATCATCCAGCATCCGTAAATACTGGTCATCGAGTGACCACGCCGCGAGAGACTCCTGATCGTCAGGCAGGGAGGCAGCAAGACGCAGCAGACGACCTTTGAAAAGAGGAGAAAACATGTTGAAGGGTCTTTCGGGTTGTGGACGGGTAAAAAGATGATTTTACACCCGACCCGCAAAAGTCTCCACCATATGGCCTCCTACAAATGAGCCATATGGCCGTGTGCAGCAAACATGAGAAAACAGGCGGTCAATAATTTAGCGTGCGCTCACCCATACATTAAATATCTATCAATCTGCTTTCATATCACCCTCACCTCCGAAGCGTAAAACTAGAGAATGAACTCGGTCTTCTACTTATACCGAGATCGCTTAGTAAAATAAGGAGATCCAGATGCAAACACTCGTTGCGCTTTATCATGACTTTGCAGATGCCCAGAACGCTGTTGACGAACTTGTTCGTGGCGGCTTTGATCGCACAAAAATCAGCCTGGTTGCTAACAATGCAACGGGCGAACACAGCAATTACGTCAGCACTGATGTCGATTATGACTCAGAAGATGCTGTGACGGCCGAACAGGGCGCGGCCTTTGGCGCGGCCAGCGGCGGCATCATCGGTGCTCTGGTGGGTCTCGGCGCTCTGGCGATCCCTGGCATCGGGCCGGTGATTGCGGCTGGGCCACTGATTGCAGCCCTCGCAGGCGGCGCGATTGGCGCTCTGGCGGGTGCTCCGACAGGCGGACTGGTCGGCGGCCTCATCAAGACCCATCACATGGACGCGGAAGATGCTGAAATCTATGCTGAAGGCGTGCGTCGTGGCGAAACTCTGCTGACCGTCCAGGTTGATGACTCAGCCGTGTCGCAGACCCGTGACATCCTGAACAAGTACAACCCCACAGATGTTCATGGTGAAGCCTCGAACTGGCGTCAAACGGGCTGGTCGAAATTCGACGAATCCACCACCCCCACCACCGATGAAGTTAAGTCCTATCGCCAGCGTTCCAGCAGCAGCACAGGCATGGGCGCAAGCACCAACGCCGATCAGACACAGCCCTCCCGCACCAGCGCTGACGGCAAAACCGTTCTTCCCATCGTGGAAGAACATGTTGACGTGAGCCAGCGCGAAGTTGAAAAAGGCAAAGTGCGCGTTTACACCGAAGTGACCGAAAAGCCTGTCTCAACGGATGTGTCGCTGCGCCAGGAAAATGTCATGGTTGAACGTCACCCGTCGGATCGCCCTGTGAATGCCACCGATGCGGCCTTCCGCGACAACGCCAGTGCAGGTTCGGGTTTCAATGCTTATGACACCAGCTTCCGCACCGATTACCAGACTCGCTATGGTCATTCGGGCCGCGCCTATGATGTCTATATGCCCGCCTACCAGTACGGCTATACTCTGGCCTCCGATGAGAGCTACAAAGGCCAGGACTGGTCAGCATTTGAGACCAACGCCCGTACTCAGTGGGAACGTGAACACCCGGATACGCTGTGGGACGACATCAAGGATGCCGCCCGCTACGCCTGGGACACCGTGACGGGTCGCCGCTAAACCCTTTGCACATGTTTGATTGAGTTCTGACGATAGGGAAGCCATGTGCTTCCCTATTGCTGTTTCTTTCGCCCATCATCAGGAGTTACATCTATGCAGCCTCAGACACCCCCGCGCCGTAACAGCGACGATCCCTACAAGTCGGATGTTCTTTCCAGCGAAATAGCCCAGAAGACCGATGCAAGCAGTGATACCTATTTTGATGTCCAGGGATTATCCTGATGGTGTCCGTATAGATACGTGCCTCGCCTCATGCTGTGTCCAGCTTGCACCGCTGGTCACATCGTCCTATGCTGATGAGAGTTGGATCGTCCCAGGGAGGTAATATGTGGCATCGTGATCTGCAATCACGCTTTGAGGGCCTGCGCTGGCAGGTGGCCCGCTTGACGGATGCTCAAAAGTACAGGCTTATCGCGGGAAGCCTGGGCGTGCTGGCAGTCGTGTGCATGATGAGCATTTGTGTCTTTACATCACTGCTGTCAGGCGTTCGCCCCATCCCAACGGTCACACCCGTGATTCCCACCAGCGCTCCGCTTGATCCTCTGTGTGCCGATCCTACCGCGCCGGATGTCCCCTGGCAGCAGCAAGACCCAGTGTGCCTGCTGCATGAACAGGAGGCTGTCGGGGTAGCGATGACCTTCACAGTTGATATGAATTATCCGACGGCATTGGCGCAGTATCCGTTTGCCAAATCTGCCATGCTGGGCTATCTCAATCAACGGCGCGGCGAGTTCTGGAATGCACGAGCAGGTCTGACCGCGCCTGAATCCGAGGTTGGCCCCTGGGTGCTCCAGGTCATCCCGCAGGTCTTCCAGCATTCTGCGACTATCACCTCAGTCCTCTTCACCGTGACATCGTATACGGGCGGTGCTCATCCGTCGCTGGATTACGGCACGTTGACCTTTGATCTGGCGACGCAGCAAATCCTCACGCTGGCCGACGTGTTTCAGGCGGGTGTTGATCCGTATGCCGTGATTGCGCCGATTGCCCGTGAGGATTTGACGACACGCTTCCCGGATTTGACGGATTTCATCAATCCCGGTACAGAGCCGATTGCGGATAATTTCAACAACTGGGTGCTGACGTCGGATTCGCTCGTGCTCTATTTTCCGCCCTATCAGGTGGGGCCGTATGCCGCCGGGCCGCAAACGGTCACGATCCCGCTGGTGGATCTGGCAGACAGCCTGAACCCGTTGTTTGTGCCTGGGCCATAGCGTAGGAGATAGGTGTAGGGGCATGGCACGCCACATAGGCATTAAGCTAAGCCATTCTCAGCGGACGCCGACGGCTAAAGCCATCGGCTATGTCTTTAAAATCTGACAAACTGTGTCCTCATTGCGTTTTGA
>DAOTUR010000720.1:0-3802 GCA_034436915.1 Anaerolineae bacterium | reverse complement strand
TCAAAACGCAATGAGGACACAGTTTGTCAGATTTTAAAGACATAGCCGATGGCTTTAGCCGTCGGCGTCCGCTGAGAATGGCTTAGCTTAATGCCTATGTGGCGTGCCATGCCCCTACGGATTTGGTGTCACCCAATATTGGGCGCGATATATCGCGCCCCTACACCCAACTCTCTCACCCCAACGAGGTCTCATCCACATCATCGACCTCATCAGATGAGGCGTGGCGCTGCTTCTTCTCGACAGGTTCGCCGCGCCGCACCAGAAAATGATCGAGGTCTCGCGCTACATACGCCTGCGGAAACACCTCGCGCACCTCGCGCACCATATCCGACTCGCGGTAGCGGCGTGAAATATGCTGGAGCAGCAGGTTGCGTGCTCCCGCATCGCGGGCCAGCAGCGCCGCCTCCTGCGCCGTGATATGCCCAAACTGCCGCGCCAACTCACGATCTTTGTCCAGAAATGTCGCTTCACACACCAACGCATCGGCATCGCGGGCGTGCTCCAGGATGTTATCGGTGCGGCCCGTATCGCCTGTGAAGACGACCTTTGTACCGTGAATCTC
This sequence comes from Anaerolineae bacterium, assembly GCA_034436915.1. Taxonomy (GTDB): domain Bacteria; phylum Chloroflexota; class Anaerolineae; order Aggregatilineales; family Phototrophicaceae; genus JALHOR01. The sequence goes on along the minus strand of DAOTUR010000720.1, from coordinate 3,237 downwards.
TTCCCCTAACACCATCTCTGGCGTGATGACGCGCCCATCGGCCAATGTGAGATTTTGCCCGCCGACGAGGACGCTGCGCTCTGGGCCAAACGGCACGCCGAGCGCCGCCGCTTGCTCCGACAAAAACGGGCGGCGCGTGCGCTCCTGAAACACGAAGCCAAAGCAGCCAGGGCCGCGATGCTGTACCGGAAAGGCGCTGATGGTGAACGCCTTCGCCTCAAAGATCAGGCCGGGCGTAATCTCGTGCAGGTGGATGGGGATGGGCGGGGCAGGTTCACCGCGCAGCACGACATCATAGATGAGGGCGTGAACCCGTTCCAGCGCTTTGCGGCCCGCGTAAAAATGCAGCTCATCGATGCTGCTCTCCCAGCGCGTGAAGGACGAGACGAGGCCGCCCACGCCCAGGATATGATCGAGATGCGAATGCGTGAGCAGGATATGCGTCAGCCGCTTGTAGCCCATGCCGCTGCGAAGAATCTGACGCTGTGTGCCTTCACCGCAGTCCACCAAGAAGCGATGCTCACCCGCCAGCACACCGGTGGAGGGCAGCCCGCGATGGATGGAAGGGGCGGCGGAGGATGTGCCAAGAAAAATGATTTCAAACATACAGGCAGTGGCCTTGCACCCACACGATTGGTATCAGGGCGCGATAATCTGAACAGGATAGAGCAGCAAACGATCCACGGGTGGCAGTTGATCGCCGACCACGAGCAGGCGGGTCTTCTTGAGGTCTTGATTTTGATAGGCCCCAATCGACACGCGGTATTCGCCGGGCAGCAGCGTGATCGGCAGGGGAATCTCAACCAGATTGAGCCACACATCCCGATCTTGCAAGCGTTTGGGATCGACATACAGCACGTCACGCTGTCGTACAATCGTACTGGGATCGCTCAAAAGATGCACGAACAGGCGCAAATCCAGCGGCACAGCGCCTTCGGCCCGCCAGTAGGTCACGACAGGCAGCGTGTCACCGGCGTGATAGGGGGTGGTATCCGCCTGATAGCCGAGCCAAGTGACATTCTGCCCCAGGCGAATCGGCGGCGGGGCGACGATCTCTTTTGCAGCGCCGTTGAGCAGCAGCGCAGGCGTGGTGGTCGTAAACGCGCCCAATTGGTCAGCCAGCATATTCGGCACATCAAGTTGAATGACCGCTCCCACAGGCAGCGTGTCATCGAGGACGGGTGTACCTCGATCAAGCCATGCCTGGATCGGCGCAGGAAAGCCGCTGCGGGCGGCTGGATCGGCCAGAATGATCTGCTGTGTGACGCCGCCGTTGATGAAGACAAGGCTGTTGTGACAGTTGAAGAGACGGATGGGCGCGTCTTTGCGATTCATCAGGCGCTGAATCAACTGTGCTGATGAGTAGCTGGACGAGGACACATCGCGATCATAGCCCACGTCGCACAGGGCGGTGGGTGTTGTGCCTGCTGTGAGATCAAGATGATGGGCCAGCGCCCCGGCATTAACATCGTAGAGGCCCTGCACCTCATCCAGCCTCGGCCACACGATGAAGATATCGCGCCCTGTCCAGACCAGATTGAACACGACCAGCAGCGCCACTCCCGCATACACGATAGGCCGGGTGCGGCGCGGCGTGCTCTCTGCCAGGGCCGCGACGCCAATGCCAAATAGTAGCGCGATGATAGGCAGCAGCGGCGCAAACGCCAGGAAGTTGGGCGCACTCTGTGACAGCACCACGCCCGGCAGCACGAGGAGCAGCGTCAGGAGCATCAGCGTAAAGCGCGGCGTGCGCCACTCACGCACGCACACCAGCAGGCCCAACAGCACAAACACGCCGCTGACCAGATCGAGCAGCGGGCGGCCCGGCACGTTATGCGCCGGATTGATATCGCCGCGCAGGAAGACCCCGCCCAGGCTGTTGATCAGGCTGCTCTGAACCGTGCCATAATCACCAATCACGCGCCCGCTGGCAGCAAACAACGGGCGGTTGATGCTGGTGATGACATACGGCACGCTCAAAATCATGATGAGCAGCAGCGCGAAGCCCACATCGCTCAGGCGGGGCCGTTTGCCGCGCGCAATGAACAGCAAAAACACGATGAAAGACATGGTGGCAAGGATCAGCAGCAAACTGATGGGATGCAGATACAGCCCCAATCCGAGCAACCCGCCCAGCGCGGCAAAAGCGGCAGTGGTCGTGCCTTCATCGCGTGTGCCGCGATAGACGGGGAAGGCGCGGGCGATTGCCACCAGCAGCGCCGTCGTATACAGCGGCAGCACAGCATTCACGAGGATCGTGCGCGACAAAAACAGCGCGATGCCCATCAGAGTCATACACAGCATGGCGGCCAGCCCCACTGTGCGCCCAAACAGCCGCACTCCCAGCGTGTAGGTGAGGGCCACCGTGATGATGCCAGCCCAGGCTGAAAAGATGCGCGTCCCCAACAGGCCATTGCCCGTGAGAAATGTCACAACGGTCAGGATGGTGTAGTACAGGCCCTCGCGCACCGCCTCGCCCTGTGGCACAGGATAAAAAATCCCAATCCCGGTGCGGCCTGAGCGAATATTATCGACCAGCGCCAATGAGTTCACTTCGTCCGGGCGCACACCTAATGGCAGCGTATCAATCTTCCACAAGCGCAGGCCCGCCGCCAGAAGCATGACGAGGACGGCCAGCATATAGTACGAACGTTTTGACAAGGAGGCTTTGCCTCTCCTAAAGAATGATGACAGGGAACGGGGGCATTATAAGCATAGCCGCCCAAAGAAAAAAGCTTTTGGCCCGCCGCTGTCTTACAGCGCGTGACGGGCAAGCGTCAGGCAAGCGGTGGGCAGGCGTCAGGGAGGATGAACGCAAATCAGCGATGATAGGGGGGTTCGTGTCCGCAATGAGGAAAAAAACCTCCCCCTTGAAAGGAGGTTGGGGTAAAGATAAAAGCCTCCCATATGCACCAACTTAAGGATTTTGTGCTCATTGTGGGCCAAAGACGCGGTAAAATCGCTTGCGTCAGGGCATAAGGCTTTTCCAGGTTAAAACAGAGACCAAGACGATGTAGAATAAAAGGACAAGCCACAAGATAATCACGGATGACAATCCAAAAATGGTTTGTTCGTATTGCCCCTCTCTGAATGGGAACAGCTATTTCTTTTGAAAAGCCTAAGAGACCGTTTGATAATGCAAAATGTTATGCATGATTCGTGTAGGGACAGGGCCTGCCCTGTCCGTTCATCGCGTGAAAATGGACAGGGCAGGCCCTGTCCCTACGCCAAAATACA
>DAOTUR010000719.1:0-14364 GCA_034436915.1 Anaerolineae bacterium | reverse complement strand
ACAACGACTCATTTGAGGCGGGTCGGGGAGGGCAAAAATGGGAGAAAATGGCCGCCGTCTCAGGGTGTTCACTCTTTCTGAGAAAGATGAGAAGCTTAACCTGACGGGTATGGGGCACGATGCATCGTGCCCCTACAAAAACGCTACGAACCTATCACATGATGCAAATATCAATATCACACGATCACATTGTCCCCAAAACGTCCTCAATTCCAAGTAATGCCCCGTAACAGCCCGGAATCATGCAAAATGCCTAAGAATATGGAACGTTTAAGGCCATAAACTTATCAATTTATAACTTGACAGGCATGGAAAACGCGATACAGTTGTAGTGAAACGGTTCACTATCTGCAATAACCCTGCTCCAGGGCATCCGTGAAACGGTTCACGCTCAAAAAAATTTGTTTCTGGACTTTATTTCACAATGGCAACGATTAAAGAGATCGCCAAACGCGCCAAAGTTTCAGTGGGAACTGTGTCCAAAGTTCTCACCAATACCCCCTATGTGGCAGACGAGACCCGCGCCCGCATTTTGCGCGTGATTGAGGACGTCGGCTACAAGCCCAGCTTTGCCGGACGGGCGTTGTCCAGCGGGCGCACCTACAACGTGGGCGTGATCTTTCCCCATCGCGGCGCAGATCGCTTCTTCGCTGATCCGTATCAAATTATGGTTTTGCAGGCCATCGAGCGCGTCATCTCAGAGAATGAATACAACCTGCTCCTGAGTGCGCCCATGATCCCGTTTAAAGACGCACGTCAGTTTCAGCGGCTCATCAGCAGTGGCTACCTGGATGGCGCAATTACGTTTGAGATCATCCCGGATGCACCGCTGCGCCCGCATCTGGAAGCGCAGAAAATTCCCTGTATCTCCGTTGGCTATCACACGCAGACGAAAGACAAAAATACGGTCTATGTGCAGGATTTCGGCGGGGCGCGTGATCTGACCGCCTATGCGCTGTCGCTGGGTCATCGACGCATCGGATTGATCACGGTGTCACCGAGCACGATTGCCACCTGGGATGATCGCATGGGCGGCTATCGCACCGCCATCGAAGCGGTAGGACTGAATTTTGATCAGATGCCGTGTGCAGTGGGCGATTTTACGACCCAAAGCGGCTGTGAGGCCGTCGATGTGCTGCTGGCTCAATTCGAGAATCCCCCAACGCTGATCATCTGCTTCAATGATCGGATGGCGATTGGCGCAATGCAGCGCTTGCAAGCACGCGGCTTTCGCGTGCCGGAGCAGATCAGCGTGGTGGGGTTTGATGATATTCCGATTGCCTCGACGCTGCATCCCGCGCTCACCACTGTGCGGCAGCCGGGCGATGCCCTGGGCGCACAGGCCGCTGAACTGCTCATGACATGGTTGAGCAGCAGCGCCGAACGCCGTGAACCTCCGACAGAAGGCTTTGCGCCTGTGCTTTTGGCGTCTGAACTTGTGATCCGTGATTCTCTTGTGCCTGTAGAAAGGGGGTGATGCCTTCGGCGTTTTCCGTCAAGTCTGTATTTCAGCTTATCGTTGGTAAATTGATAACTTTGGAGAAAACTCATGTTGAAAGTCTCTCGTTATATCGTTCCTATGGCGCTGGCTCTATTGGCGCTGCTGCCCGTCGCATATGCCCAGGATGCAACTGCTGAACCGACTGTCCCCCCAGTCCCGACCTCAATCATGGCTGAAGCCGGGGCAGGAGCCACCAAAATCGTGTTCTGGAACGGCCTCACGGGGGCCGATGGTGTCACACTCAATGCCATGACCGCCGCCTTCACCCAAGCCAACCCTGACTTCAATGTGAGCACCGAGTCGATGGAGTGGCCTGTGATGTACCAGAAATTCCAGGCCGCACTCGTGGCAGGCGATGCCCCCGATGTAGTCGTCATGCATCAGAGTGAACTGCCCCAATTCGCTGATTTTGGTGCGCTTCAGCCGATTGATTTCATTTATGGGACGGGCGAAGACCAGATTGACCCGGCGGATTTTGCTCCCGCCTCATTGGAAGCCGTGAAATATAACGGCGAAACTTACGGCGTGATGTTTGACAATCACGGCTGGGGCACATGGGTCAATAATGCCCTATTCAAAGCGGCTGGCCTCGATCCTGCTGCTCGTCCCAACAACTTTGATGAATTCATTGTGATGGCCCAGGCGCTGACGCTGGATGCCAATGGCAAGCATCCAAATGAAGAAGGTTTTGACGAGAACAACATCGTCCAGTATGCGACGAGCAATACCTGGCTGCGCGTGACCTTCCTCACCTTGCTGGCCCAGAATGGTGGCGCACTTCTCAATGAAGACGGCAAAATCGGCGTGAACAGCGAAGCGGGTATGAAAGCTCTCCAAACCATGCACGACCTGATCTACAAGTATCACGTCGCGCCGAAACCCGCTGGTTTTGACAACTGGCAGTCATTTGCAGGCGGCCGTCTGGCCATCCTGAATGATGGCAGTTGGACGCGCAACTTCCTCGTGAAAGACAACCCGACTGTGGAATTCACCGTCTGGCCGATGGTTCAGCTTGGTGACAAGCCGGGCACATGGATGAGCTCGCACGTCTTCTACATCCCCTCGACAACATCGGGCGATAAGCTGGTGGCTGTGCAGAAGTACATCAAGTGGATTTCCGACAACAATATCATGTGGGCCGAATCGGGCCAGGTGCCAGCGCGTTTGTCGGCCCAGGCTACGCTCGATCCCGCGATTTATCCCTCGAATGTCGTCTTCGCTCAGGCGTTCAACGAATTCGGTAAGTTCGATCCTCAGACGCCAGCCATCGTGGAACTGACATCGGCGCTCGATCCTGAACTTGACGCCGTGTTGAATGGTCAGAAATCGGTTGAAGAAGGCCTCAATGCCGCTGCGGAGCGTATGCAGGCCATCATCGACCGCAGCTAGTTTAGAGTAACGCCCTCTCAGACTGTTTATGCAGTCTGAGAGAGTTGTTCACTGTATTGCCTCCATCCTAAATACATCCCAGATATGAAATACAGCACGACGAGAGGAGATAAAGCTCTCCTCTCCGTGCCATATCCATCCAAGAGGACGCCGATGTCTGACTCCGCACCGGGGATAGCTTCTAATCTGCCCCCACAACCAAAACGAAAAATAATGCCTCAAGGCTCCTGGTTGGAGTCCTTTCAAAAAGGGTTTACACGCACCCGCCTGCGCGATACGCTGACTGCATATCTCTTCCTCGCGCCCTTTCTGCTTTTCTTTATTGTCTTTGTTTTGCGTTCGATTGTTTACAGCGGCTACATGAGCCTGTACGATTGGAAAATCCTTGCCCCCGTCCAGAAATTGACCAAAGAACCGCTCGGCAATTACGTCGAACTGTTCAAGGATGATGTGTGGTGGCTGGCGCTGAAAAACTCAGCGATCTTTGCCGGTCTCACCGTCGTGGGCATAACGCTTCTAGCGCTTGGCGTGGCGGTGATCCTGCATCGCAAACCGAGAGGCAGCGCTCTTTTCCGTGCGGTGTTCTATGCGCCGAATGTGCTCTCGGTCGGTGTGGTGGCGATTATCTGGGGCTGGCTGCTCAATACCGATTTCGGCACACTGAATTACGTGCTGCAAAGCATTGGTTTGCCCAAGGTAAACTGGACAGGCGATAGCAATATCGTCCTGGTCACCCTGTCGTTTATCACCATCTGGTGGGGCTTTGGCTTTCCGATGCTGATTTTGCTGGCGGGCTTGCAAAATATCCCCGAATCACTGTACGAATCCGCCCGTATTGATGGGGCGAACGGTTGGGAGTTGTTCCGCTATATCACGATCCCGCTGCTGCGTCCGACGCTGTTATTTGTCACAGTGACGGGTTTCATCGCGCATTTTCAGGTCTTCGGTCAGCCCTACTTCCTGACCAGCAAGGGCGGGCCGGGCCGCGCTTCCTATACAGCGATCATTTATCTCTATCAGGCCGCATGGGAAGCCTATCGATTGGGCTTCGCTGCTGCTGTGTCCTTCACATTGGCCGGGCTTCTCATGGCGATTACGCTGATTCAGTTTTTGATTGCTGGCCGTGATGAGAGTAACTAACCCCTCCCCTGCCCCTCCCCACTTCGTAGAGAGGGGATCATAAACATCCGCCTCTCCTTAATGCAGCGGGGAGGGATTAGTGACATGACAGCTTTGAATCGTTTATCTATAAGGAGGGGCAATGTCCCGCACCCGATCTTTAGATCTGCCCACAATTGTGATGTATGGCCTGCTCATACTTTTGCTCCTCATCATCGTGCTGCCCATTTTCATCACCGTCTCGCAGACATTCCAGACAAACAATCAGCTTTATACCTATCCGCCTGTGGTGCTCACAACAACGCCAACGGTACAAAACTGGGAAGGTCTGTTCACACGCGAGGATTTGCTACTAGTCCGCTGGCTTGCCAACAGTCTTGTTGCAGCCTCAGCCCATACACTACTGGTGTTAGCAATCAGTGCGCCTGCTGCCTATGCCTTCGCCCGCATCAAGTTTCCTGGCAAGAATATCCTGTTTTTTGTGCTGCTGGCAACGCTCATGATTCCCGGCGATACACGTCTGATCCCGAATTATCTGGTGCTGCGCGATCTCAAGCTGCTGGGTTCGATTGCGGCCCTGATTATTCCTGGTGCCGCCAATGTCTTTGGCGTGTTTTTGCTGCGCCAGTTCTTCATGGGAATCCCGGTCGAGCTGGAAGAAGCGGCGATTATCGACGGTGCGACACGCTTTGGTGTGTTCTGGCGCATTATTCTGCCGCTGTCAACGCCGGCACTGGTGGCCCTCTCGATCTTCGTCTTCCAGGCCAACTGGAATGACTTCCTGTGGCCGCTGATCGTGACGAGTCAGATTGATCAGCGTACTCTGCCCGTCGGTTTGAGCATTCTGCAAGGGGCGTATGGCAATCAGCAGCGCGGCCTGGTGCTGGCGGCGGCGATCTTTTCAACCATTCCGGTCATGATCATGTATCTGATCTTCCAGCGCCAGATTATCAAAGGCGTCACATTCACCAGCGGCTTTGGCGGACGCTGATAAAAGAAAGGGTTCTCCTAATGAGGCATCGCGTCGGGCAGATTGTCATCGTACTGCTCCTATTGGGGAGCATGTGGAGCGTGAGCGCTGTTCCTGCGGCAGCGGCGGATATTGTCTGTGCCTTTAAAAATCCGGTGATATCTCAAGGGGCAGACCCGTCTGTCATCCAGCACAACGGCGCTTACTATCTGGTGCAGTCCAACAATGCTGATTTCAGCATCGGGCTGCGCAAGGCCGAGACCTTGAGCGGGCTGGCAAACGCCGAGAATGTCACGATCTGGATGGCCCCATCCAACACGGCCTACAGCCGCAACATCTGGGCACCGGAAATTCAAGGGCTTGAGGGCGGACTGTACATCTACTTTGCGGCGGATGATGGCCGCAATGACACGCATCGCATGTACGCGCTCAAAGCGATGACGGATGATCCGCTTGGGGCGTGGGAATTTGTCGGGCCGCTGTTCAAGACGCCTGACCTCGACAAGTGGGCGATTGATCTGAGCGTGTTTGAGTACAACGATCAGCTCTACGGCGTGTGGTCGGGATCGGATGGCGAGGCAGCAGGCGCGGTCTTCCCGCAGGTGCTGTATATCGCCGCTATGAGCGACCCGCTGACGATTGAGGGCGGGCGCGTCAAAATCCTCACGCCAACGGAGACGTGGGAGACGAGCGTCGCGGCGATTGCTGAGGGGCCGGAGCCGTATGTGTATGATGGCACGGTGTCGATCATCTATTCGGCGGATGCGAGTTGGTCGCGGGCGTATAAGTTGGCGCTCTTGAAGCTGACAGGCACAGACCCGCTCGATCCCGCCGCATGGACGAAAGTTGGCCCGGTCTTCGCTGAGACGATCACGCCTGACGGGGCTGTCTACGGCGTGGGGCATAACTCGCTGCCCGTGACCTCGCCCGACGGCACGGAGTGGTGGCAGACTTATCATGCCATGAGCAGCCCTGATGATGGCTGGGAAGGCCGCGATATCCGCATCCAGAAGATGACGTGGAATGCCGATGGCACGCCCAACTTTGGCACGCCGATCCCCGCGACGGTGGCGCAGCCTGTGCCATCGGGCGAGCCGTGCGGCGTGCAGGTGAGCCTCAATTTTGATATGGGCATCATCGATCTTCTGAATGATCCGAAGGTGACCATCCAGGGCGATCCCCAGCTCACGGCGGTGACAGTGCCGCCCAAACCGGGCGGCATTGGCACAGGCGATTTTGTCGTGGTGATGGATGGCAACGATGTGATCGATCTGGGGCATCCGGCGGTCAACACTACAGGCAGCTATACCGTGATGGCCCGCGTCATGCTGACGGGGACAGTGGCCGATTATACGTTTGTCGCGCAGGAGGGCGGGTTGAACAGCGCCTTCCGCCTGCATACGACGTCAGACGGACACGCCGCCTTTACCCTGTATGCCGGGATCGGCGGAGTGGTCGCTGAGGTCGTGTCAAAAGAGGCTCTCACGCCGAACACATGGTATGACCTTGCCGCCGTTCGTGATGCGCTGACAGGCGAAATTGCCCTGTACGTCGATGGCACAGGGGTCGCCACTGCCCCTTTCAAGGATGATTTCCGCACTGTTGGATCGGTGGTGATGGGCGCAGCCAAAGAGAAAGGCAAGCGCCAGCATTATCTCATCGGCATGTTGGATGATGTCTCGTTGTACAACGGGGCGCTCACAGCGGCGGATATTGTGGGGTTGGTCAAGCCTTAGAGAGCGTTTGATAAAGCCATTTGTTGCCAACAAAACGGATTTTAGAGTGGTTTTCGTCGTCCCTCGTCACAGGGATCAATAGGAATAGAGGAGGTTCGTAGGCGCCATTCATGGCGTCCGCTCGGTTGGACGTGTCAAGATGTGTCCCTACACGATACATTTTTATCATTATTAGAGAAGGGCGACGCATGGGTCGCCCCTACACGAACGTGGATTTTGCGTCGGGACATGGCGGGCCATATCCTCATCATATTAACCGAGGGACATAACGGGCCATGTCCCGACGCACGACCTTATAGGGGTGACCCATGCGTCGCCCTTATTAAGGATTATCATTTTATAGACATCATTCTAAGGAGAAGTCCTATGAGCCGTTCCATACAGTCTCTCGCGGGGACATGGCAGTTTCATACCGATCCCACCGGAGAGTTGACCCTGGCGGATTTGCAGCCCTCGCGCACGATTCCAGTGCCGATGCCCTGGCAGGCCGCCTTCCCGGAGCTGCAAAAATACAGCGGCTATGCGTGGTATCAGCGTAAGCTTGATCTTGAGGCGTCAATGCTCACAGGCGAAGTGCTGCTCACATTTGGCGCGGTGGATTACTGGTGCGAAGTCTTCGTCAATGGGACAAAGGCGGGCGAACATGAGGGCGGCTATACGCCCTTCACGCTGGTCGTGGGATCACTTCTGCATCCAGGTCGCAACACGCTGGCCGTGCGCGTGTATGACCCGATGCAGACCTCGAATGGCAATCAGCGCCACCCTGAATTTCCGCTGGAGAGATCGACGGGTAAGCCGCCGTTTGGCCCGCTGGATATCCCGCATGGCAAGCAGGAGTGGTATATCAATGTGGGCGGCATCTGGCAGGATGTAACGCTGACTGCTGTCCCCAAAACCTATATTCAGTCGGTGCATGTGTCGGGCACAATGGATGGCACAGCCACCGTCCATGTTGAGTTGGCGGGTGATGAAGCGGATGTGCTGATTGAGGCGTCGATCCTGTGGCCGGGACAGGTGGTCGCCACGCGCACGACGGAATCGCTCTCGTTTGCGCTCAAGGTCGATGACGTGCAGTTGTGGTCGCTGGCCCATCCCGCGCTGTATACGCTTGTGATCAAAGTCGGGGACGATGAAGTCAGCACGCGCTTCGGCTTCCGCGAGGTGACGACCCGCGATGGCATGATCTGCGTGAACAATGAGCCGGTGTATCTCATCGCGGCGCTCGATCAGGATTTTTATCTCGATACGATTTACACGCCGCCCTCCGAGGCGTATCTGCGCGATGAATTCCAGAAGGCTAAAGAACTGGGCCTCAACTGCCTGCGCTGCCACATCAAGCCGCCCGATCCACTGTACCTGAGTCTGGCCGATGAGATGGGCCTGCTGGTGTGGGCCGAGATTCCGTCATGGCGCACCTTCTATCCCAAAGGCATGTATCACACCGATCAACTGACGATTGATGACGCCCTCAAACAGCGCGTGGAAAACACGCTGCTGGAGATGATCGAGCGCGATTTCAACCATCCCTCGCTCATTATCTGGACGATTGTCAACGAGGATTGGGGAACAGCCCTGCTCCTCCACGAAGATGATCGCACCTGGATCAAATATATGTATGACCGCTGCAAAACGGCTGACCCGACGCGGCTTGTCGTGGACAACTCGCCCTGTGGCAACAGTTGGGGGCCGAATATACATGTGAAATCGGATCTCGATGATTTCCATATTTACGCCAATATCCCCGATCATGCCCTGAATTTCGTCAACACGGTGCAGCAGTTGGATGTTCACGCCATGTGGACATATTCGCCGTTTGGCGATAGTGAGCGGCGCGGCGATGAACCTGTCATCGTATCGGAGTTTGGCAACTGGGGCTTGGCGGGCATCGCGGCCTATCTGGACAAAGACGGAAAAGAGCCGGACTGGTTCCAGCTTGGCCCCTGGTGGAGCGGCTGGGATGGCGAGCCGGGCTGGATGCAGGGCGTGTTAGGGCGTTTTGACAGCTACGGGCTGGCGGCGGTGTTTGGCGATTATGAGGCGATGGCGCGGGCGACCCAGTGGCATCAATACTATGCGCTCAAATATCAGATTGAAGTCATGCGCCGCATGTCGCGCATCGTGGGCTATGTCATCACGGAGCTGTCGGATATTTACTGGGAGAGCAACGGCCTGCTCGATTTTGCCCGCCGCCCCAAAGTCTATCATGGCCTGTTCAAGCACATTAACACCGAGGATGTCATCGTGCCACAGTTGGCGCGATATGTCTTCTGGGCAGATGAGACGCCGCATGTCCGACTCACGGCCTCGCATTTCAGCCCGCGCTCATGGGACGGGGCCGCGCTGCGCGTCTCGTGGCAAAATGCCGCGCATGAGCAGCCTGTGGCAGAGATCACGCAGGCCGCTGTCAAAGACCTGGGGACGCACATGCTGTCTGCCGCATCGGTGGCCCACACGACGGTTGTGCCGCTGGAGCTGGATATCGTGAATCAGGCGGGCGAGACGCTGGCCCACAACACGCAGAATATCCTGATCCTGTCCACCTCGGCGCGGATGGCCGCCTATCAAGGCCCGCTGGCCGTGGTGGATGCGGCCCCTCCCTTTGGCGAAGAGGCCCAGGCATCAGCATTCTCCCAGGCTGTGAAGATGTTCGGCTATAAGACAACCGCGCTGAGTTCTGATGTCAAACTGGCCGTGACAACATCACCCACGCCCGATCTGCTGCACTGGGTGCGCGGCGGCGGCGATCTGCTGTTTTTGTGCCAGGGGCCAAGCCCGTTTTTCTGGGCGCAGAGACGTGGCGGAGCCTACGGCGGCGGCTGGATGACCTCGTGGAATTGGCTCAAACCGGGCATTCACACCCGTATCGATCATGCGGGCATGAATCCGCTGACGCTGCCGTTCATGAAGGTCACGCCAACCCATACCATCACGGGGCTGCCCGTCGATGTGGCGGCGTATCACGGCGATTTCCTGGCGGGGCAGATCAGCGGCTGGGTCAATCATGCGGCGGTGCATACGGTGCAGTTCCGCTATAGACAGGGGCGCGTCATCATGACGACCTTCGCGCTGGCCGAGCAGATCGGCAAGCAGCCCATCGCCACCGCCATGTTCCATGATCTGATCGATCATCTGGCCGGGGATCGCTGCCAACCCAGCTTACAGGCGAATTGGTAGCGATCCCCGACGAGAATATCGACCCGATGCAGGCGGCTGATTTTGTGCAGCGCGTCATCACGGGCTTTGAGCAACTTGCGCCGCAGTTGCAGGCGATTGCCCAGCAGCGCGGCGCAGAACTCCTTGACGCGCATCGCCGCGTGAGAGCCGCCGCTCGTATCCGAGGCGTGAAATACGAGGTTGTGCCGCAGTTGCCGCCTGATGTGCTCGGAATTTATGTCTATCTGCCTGCGAAACGAGTCTAACCAATGGTGCATGTCGTAAATTTGAGGTGGGATTGGCGTAGGGGCGCGGTATATCGCGCCCCTACAAAGACGCTTTGGCCCATTAAGAACTCTTGGCGATCAGAAATTGACCTTCCGAGTAATTGTTCATCTATCCGTGAGAATCGTGGGTTTGTAGGGGCACGATGCATCGTGCCCTGGTGATTTGTAGGGAATTTGGCGTGGGCGCGATGCATCGCGCCCCTACAAGGGCGTTTGTCGCATGGATAGGTGAATGAATACCCTCATAGGATCATCTATTGAAGCCCGGTTACAGCACCTCGTTCAAAAATGCTTTCACGGCCCGATTGAACTCATCGGGCCGCTCCATGTTGGGCAGGTGGCCCGCATTCGTCAGCATGATTTTCCGTGCGCTCGGAATGCCCTGCTCCATCGCTGCCGCCGCCAGAATCATCGTCGGCACATCGCACTCGCCGCACACGATGAGCGTTGGCACACTGAGTTCATGCAGGCGATCTATGGCGGGCGGCTCTACAGGCGGCTTTTCATCGCCATGCCCCTCGTTTTCCAGCGCGATGCGATTCATGTCAATCGCCAGCGCCCACACAATCGGATCGACTTTGGCGCGGGTGCGGCCCTGTCCCGCCACCCAATAGAGAATTTCCAACTCATTCAACAGGTCAAGATCGCCTGCTGCCTCTGCCGCTGCCAGATCAGACACGAGGGGAGAGAGAGGTGCATCAGCGCTAAATCCATTGGGGCGGGCGGCCACCACCACCAGCGCTGCCACACGCTGCGGTTGCTCCAAAGCCAGATCAATCGCCATTTTGCCACTCATCGAGCAGCCAACCAGCACCGCCTGATCAATCTCCAGCCTATCCATCAGCGCCAGCACATCCTCACGATGCGAATATAGGCCGTCGGTGGGCGCACTCTGGCCGTAGCCGCGCAAATCCAGGCGGATCACGCGGTATTGAGTCTTGAAGGCTGCCACCTGCGTATCCCACATGCGGCTGTCAGCAATGCCTGCATGGACAAAGACGATGGGCATCCCCGCGCCAATGTCTTGATAGTAGAGGTGTGCGCCATTGATCTCGGCAAAAGGCATTGTTTGATCCTTCTCAACATATTGACCAGGAAGCACGCCTTATGCGTGGTTCCACCGCAAAGACACTGTTCAAACCACAAAAATTAAGCTGTCTTTTAGCGCACAGAATCATATTCTACAAGATTTGGCAGCGCGACCAAATCAGCCAGGATTATGCATGCCGCGCCATCAGCGCTTCAATATCCGCCGTATGAGCCGCTTCATGCCGCGCCATCAGGCCCAGAATCTGATCAATGCTCATGATGAGTAATGTGGGATGGCGGCCCTCTTTGTCCAGCACTGAGGCGTCAATCTGATGCAACCAGTCAATGAGCCGCGCCCGTGACTGTGCCAGCCCATCCCGCGCCTCCTCCACCGTCACCGCTTGGCGCTTGCTGACGGAAGCAGCGTTATAGCGGTTGATATCATAATCTTCGGGGATCAGATTTTTGCCCTCAGCGATCCCCATCAGGACATTGGTCTGTCCATGATCGGCCAGCATGAGATGAATGAGCAGTTGGCGCAGCGTCCACTGTGCGCCCTCGCTGTAGATTTGCTGTTCCCACAGGCCCTCCGACACACCATCCAGCGCCGCATTCAGCTGTTCCCGCGCCGCATGGAGCATGACAATGGCGGAGTCAATTCGTTCAGAGGCCATATCAAAACCTTTCAGAGGACATTCCAAACGACTCAGATTGTAACGTACCCGCATCAAAACTGCATTCCTGTGCCTGCGCCATCTCTCTGTCGGCACATCAGCATTGCGAGGTCATGGCTTGTCATCGCGGCAAGGCTTCTTTATAATCGCGCCGTTTGTTCTCCCTCTGGAGTCACCTTATGCCCCAACAACGACTGACGGATCGCGTGCTCGCCTTGCTGCAAGACTACGCTTATAACACCTTCTTGCGAGCGCGGTTCATCGGCAGCCAGAAACGGGCGCAAGGCTGGGGGACACTGCGGGCGATGTGGGAGGTGCTGCAAGCACAGACACACTATCCCCTGGCCCACGCCTCGGCTGTCAATCAACTGCCGGGCGGCCTGTCACCGCGCCCGCTGCAAACCACCGCCGAAATCGAGGACGCCTACAAGCGCGTGATCGCACTGGGCCTGACGCCGCACAAGGCCCGCGAGAAGAATTGGGATTTCCTGCACGCTTTCAGCCTCGTCGTGCAGCGCAACCGCCGCCAGGATGTCGTCATCGATCTGGGATCGGGCACATCCTCCGTCATCCTCGATTGGCTGCATCTGTATGGCTATACACAACTCTATGGCTGTGATCTCATCGCGCCGGACATGCGGCGCGGCCATATCCAGTATTCGCGTCAGGACCTTGAGAAGACTTTCTATGCCGAGGGCTTTGCCGATGTCGTCACATGTCTATCGGTGATTGAGCATGGCGTCAATCTGCCGAATTTGATCAAGGAATGCCGCCGCCTGCTCAAGACGGGCGGGCTGCTCATCGTCTCGACGGATTACACCTGCCAAACGATTGATCTCACGGGCGTGCGCGACGAACTTGGCGCGGTGCATCTGTTTACGCCGAGCACGATGGAAGATTTGGTCTATCTCGCCAGCCAGCAGGGGTTTATCTCCCTGGGTCGCGCAGATTATACCTGCGGCGATGTGGGCATTCATCGGCCCAACGTCCCCGCGATTGATGGGCGTTATACCTTCTACTTTGCGGCCTTCCAGCGCAGCACATAAGCTCATTTTTGCCCTTACCCCAACCCCTCTCCCACTGCGTTGGTAGAGGGGCTTTCACCCCACTCCCCTCCTCCTTTCAAGGGTCGGTTTTTTCACAACCGAGGCAACACACATCGAATATCCTATGCATTCGTAGGGGCGCTGCGTGCTGCGCCCAAAAACGATGATCTCGATCAAGGGCGCTGCGTGCTGTGCCCCTACGATAATCCCATCTCGAATTTATGACTTGCACCATTGGTCACATAAGAACTTCATCACAAACGGGGCCGCAGGCATGATTTGGAGGTTGTGATTTGACCTTCACGGAAAACTATGCTATAGTATACGTCAGTTGGCGGCCTCACCAATTCCTTCGGCCATTAACAGCCAACGTTCCTGCGTGTCTCTCATTCAAAGTGATCTTTATGCGGTTGTAACCCCTCTGGGAACCCCGGTGTGCGCTCTTAGCTTGCTTGCAACACCGTTAAACCCCGGTTTCACGCTGTCTTCTCACGCCATTTGAGGGCCACTCTCGAGCTGTGCAGACCTTTGCACTCCCTTCATCCTTACTAGGAGACCTAGAACACCATGGAAATAGCTGAACTCGAAGCGAAAACGCTGCCGGAACTTCGTGCAATGGCGCGTGATTATAACGTCCCCCGTTACAGCCGCCTCAAAAAATCTGACCTCATTATTGGTCTTCTCAGGACGGAAGCCGAGCGTCAAGGGTATCAACTGCGCGGCGGTGTGCTCGAAATTATGGAAGACGGCATCGGTTTCTTGCGCGCAGAAAATTTCTTGCCGGGGCCTGATGATATTTACGTCAGCTCATCGCAAATTAAGCGCTTCAACATGCGTACCGGCGATATGGTCATTGGACAGGTGCGCCCGCCCAAAGACTCGGAAAAATATTTCGGTCTGCTGCGTGTGAATGCCATAAACGGGATCAACCCTGATGACATGAAACGCCGCGAGAACTTCGAAAACCTCACCCCCATCTTCCCCACCAAACGCTTTGATCTTGAAACCAGCCCGCATATCACCAGTACGCGCCTACTCAACCTCATTGCGCCCGTTGGGTATGGGCAGCGTGGGCTGATCGTCTCGCCGCCAAAAGCGGGCAAGACTACCATGCTCAAAGATATTGCCAATGCCATCAGCAAAAATTATCCCGAAGTTCATCTGATGATCGTGCTCATCGGTGAGCGCCCGGAAGAAGTGACAGATATGGATCGCTCAGTGGATGCCGAAGTGATCGCCTCCACCTTCGATGATCCGGTGCAGCATCACGTCCGCGTGGCAGAGATGGCGCTGGAACGCGCCAAACGCCTCGTGGAAATCAAGCGCGATGTGGTCATCCTGCTCGACAGCGTGACCCGTCTGGCCCGCGCCTACAATCAGGTTGTGCCGCCGTCAGGCCGCACCCTCTCCGGTGGTATGGATCCGTCCGCAGTGCATCCGCCCAAGCGCTTGTTTGGTGC
>DAOTUR010000718.1:0-2106 GCA_034436915.1 Anaerolineae bacterium | reverse complement strand
CAACATAAAGAAGCTTATGCTGCTTATAGGACTTAAAAATAAAGACAGAGTTGCTCTATCTTTTTGTCTTTATTCTTTCTTGCTCAAGTGGCCGCTGGTGACACGTACCCTACCTTTGGGCCTATTTGGGCGCACGATTACCAACCCGCCCTCAACGCCGCATTTCATCATCCGCCCCGATCAGACAACCACCGCCTTAACGACAGGCATTGAGTCGGAGGCTGAGATCCTCGAACAACTGACACAAATCAGCGGGGGATGAGCGGGTGAATCAATATTTTGAAGCCTTTCTCCTGGGAAATACGGCCATCCTGACAAATGTCTGCCTGCTGCCGCTGTATCCAGGTCTGGTGGCCTTCCTGGTCAGTAGTATGGCCCATGACTCCATGCGGCGGGGCGCGTCCTGGTTGGGCGTCGTCGTGCTGGCGGGCATTCTCACCATGATGCTGCTGGTCGGCTTTATTCTGTATCTGCTTCAAGCCTCATTTGGATCGGTGTTGACCATCCTGCTGCCTGTGATTTATGGGATTGTGATCCTCTTTGGCATCCTGATGATCATGGATCGCAGCCCCTTCACCCGTATGACGATGTTAGAAGCCCATGTTCTGAAAAATCCCTATGCGACAGCCTATCTCTACGGGGTGCTTCTGGGTCCCATGACGCTGCCCTGCACGGGTCCGCTCATCACCAGCGCGTTTGTGCTGGGGGCTGGCAGCCTGGGTCAATTGACCGATGGGCTGTTGTACTTCCTGTTTTTTGGATTGGGCTTTGGCTGGCCGCTGGTCCTGCTGCCTGTCGCGGCGATACGCGTTCAGTGCCAGTTTACAGGCTGGTTGACACAGCATCATACGCTGCTGAATCGGCTGTCGGGCACTCTTCTCGTTATCATTGGCCTGTTTGGTATCTGGACGGAGGTTATTCCCAATGCATAGACCTATCAGCATCGTATTCCCGTCATTGAGCGCCCTGTGTCTTGCTTTGTTGGGCGTTTTCGCCATTTTTTCATGGACTGGGTCGGCCGTCAACGCGCAGACATCGCTTGCGAAAACACCCACACAGATATTTGCGTCTGAATCACCTGTTGTCCTATCGCCTTCACCCACTCAGGAGGCTTATGTGTCAAACTTACCAATTCTGGGCACTGCCCCTGAGATTCAAAGCCTATCATGGTTGAACAGCGAAAAACCGCTGCGGCTGGCTCATTTGCGCGGCAGCGTTGTGTTATTGGAGTTCTGGACCTTTGACTGTATCAACTGCATTCGCACTCTGCCCTATATCGAGGCCTGGTATGAAGATTATCATGATCAAGGCTTGGAGGTGGTCGGCATTCATTACCCGGAGTTCAGTTATGAGCGTGACCTGCAAAATGTGCTTGCCACCACCCAGCGCTTGAATGTGACCTATCCCGTTGGCCAGGATAACGATCAGGCCACATGGCGGGCCTATGGACAGCACTACTGGCCCACGGTTTATCTCATTGATAAGCGCGGCAATATCCGTTATAAACGCATTGGGGAAGGCGCTTACGATGAGACGGAGGCGGCCATCAATGATCTGTTAGCCGAGACCTCCATCAGCAGCGCTGAGCCCACAGCCACCCCTGCCGAACCGCTCACATTTCTGACGCCGGATACTATCTTGAATGTTCGCAGCGGCCCCAGCATTGACCAGGCACAGATCGGCGCGATTAATCCGGGCATGGCGTTTGTGATCCTGGGCGAGGTCGAGGGATGGTACGAGATTCGCTACAACGATGGCAGCGGCTATGTGTCTGGCGAATATGTGATGGTAATGACCCAATAGACAGCGACAGGAATAGAACATGGCCCGTATCCTTGCCTTTGATGTCAATGAAACTCTGCTTGATCTGAAAGCCCTCGATCCTCATTTTGAACGTATTTTTGGAGAGAGAAGCGTGCGCGGGCTGTGGTTCGGCCAATTTATCCAATCCGCCCTGATGAGCATTGTGCTGGAGTCTTATACCCCGTTCGGTCAGATTGGAATGGCGGCATTGGAGATGATCGCGGCACGACGCGGTGTCAACCTGATGGCGGAGGATAAACAGGCCATCGCGCAGACCCTTTCAAGTTTGCCGCCTCATCCTGA
>DAOTUR010000717.1:0-8430 GCA_034436915.1 Anaerolineae bacterium | reverse complement strand
CACCCATCGTGCCTGCGATTCAGGCGTTCTTTAACACCATCCTCGTCCATGCCGATGAGCCAGCCGTGCGCGAAAATCGTCTGGCCCTGCTGCAAGCCATCAGCGGGCTGCAAAAAGGCCGCGCCGATTTGAGCGAGTTGAGCGGGTTCTAAGCATCTGCTTGTACAAGGTGCAT
The DNA here is from genome assembly GCA_034436915.1 of Anaerolineae bacterium. GTDB lineage: Bacteria > Chloroflexota > Anaerolineae > Aggregatilineales > Phototrophicaceae > JALHOR01. Next base: position 8,255 of record DAOTUR010000717.1, on the reverse strand, counting down.
ATTGATACAGGGCGGCATCGCCCTGTATTTTTTGTCAGGGGCGTCACAAAAAGTAAACTTTCATCGGAGGAATTCTTTATCAAGATAAATTTATAATTAATAAACTCACTTTAAAATGAAGATTTAATTTATAGTTTGTAATTTACAACTCTAAATTGACAGCCCTCGAAATCGTTTTATACTCAACATTAAAGTTCATTTCGAAGGCTGCGAAAATTATGACCTCTCATATTTCGGAAAAAACACCTCTGCGGCGGGCTGTTCGCCGTTCTCACAGCAAACACCCTGCCGAAACCGATACCTCACCGGATCTTATGAGGCGTGCGATTGAATCGCCCGATCCTTCCGCAATGGCTCCAGAGACGATGCTGCAACTCCAGCGCGTTTACGGCAATCAATATGTGTCGCGCCTCGTTCAGTCAGGCCGCCCTCCCGCGATTCAGGCGTGCAAAGATTGCGGCGATGACTCGATGATCCATACCCAGCGCATGGATATCGCCCAACGCGCCGAATCGGTGCGGCATGGCGGCGGCTGTGGATGCCCTAGTTGCGGACGCATCCAGCGTGAAAACGAAGACGACGAAGACGGTGGCGAAGCTGTTGCCGAAGTCGCCCTGAGCGAAGCAGAACTCATTGATAACTGGGTGGCGACATCAACAGTCAAAGGGTTTCTCAGCATTAAAAAGCCGCGCTCAACCGCCATGAAGCAGATCGATACAGCTGTTGCAACATACAAAAGTGGCAGCGGTATGCCCGGAAATATCGATCTCCAGATTACCAATCTGACCGAAGTCAAAGCCAAAATTACGGCGTGGCGTCGTGTGGAGAATACAAAAAATGCCACTCGCGTCTCTCTGGTCAAAAAACTGGAACTACTCGTTGACGCGAAGCTGATTGAGCAGAACCAGAGAAAAGCGGCCAAAGCCCTGCGGCAGGCCCAGGCAGAGATTATGTTTGATCGTATGGCCCTCAGCGGGGGCATGGATCAATATGCCAAACGCGCTGGCTCGTTTGATAATGCTGGCGTTCTTGAATCAAATGCCGATTATGATATGAGTGATCCCACAAAAGGGATTCAGGTCAAAGACAAGCCGGATTCTGTCGCAACCGCCTTCACCCTGCCGCGCAATGACGATGGCACACTGTCCGATGAAGCCATTGAGATGATGAATCGGGTGGATACAAAGCAGCTTAAAGACGGGGCAGTTGAGAAGGCTAAAGCGGGCAGCCTGAATATTGCTGAGGGCGTCACGCAGGAACAGATTCAGGGCATTGCCAGCGGCAATTTGAATTCGGTGACGGGCAAAACCCAATATCCTGAATTGGAAAACGCCCTCAATCCGAGCGAGGAAGATGATGCCCCTGTCACCGAGTCGATTGATTGTGGCGGCGTCTCGATGAATGTCACGTACAACAAAAGCGATTCAAATTTTGGGCCTCGTCTGGGCCTGCTGAAAGCCGCTATCCAGAAAGTCCTGGGTGCAGGCTTCAGCGTGCCAAGCATGTCTGTCAATATGCCCAAGTTTGGCCGTCAGCTCACCATCACGGCTGATTGCCAGATCAAATCGAGCGGCTCAACAGAACGCGCCATGTTCGTTGCCCCGGACTTCATCCACATGAGTTCGGAAGGCTTGAACAACCCGATTACCAATAAGAAGAAAGATGGCACGTTCGAGTTCTCATCCACCGAGTTTGATGCTTCGGGCGTTGGCACAGTCGTGCATGAGTTGGGTCATGCCCTGCACTATCATCAAAGTCCAAGCAAGTATCATGAACTGGCGTTCACATCCCTCAAAGGTCTTAAGGATGCTGAGGACAAACCCATCAATATTGCGGATGTGGTCAGCACCTATGGCAGCCAGAAGCCGCGCGAATTTGTGGCGGAAGTCTTCCTGGGCTTGATGTACGGACGCAAATATCCGCCCAAGGTGATGGAAATGTACAATGCCTTTGGTGGCCCGAAAAAAGGTTAGCCTGTTTTTGTCCTCATTTGCACTCTCGCAAGCGTATCTTGCGAGAGTGTTTTCTGCTCCTATAACACAAAAGCCATAAAAATTCCGCGCTTTTCATCACGGTCAATTGACACGATCCTATATTCTTCTATACTCAAGTCATGCTCATCAAAGAAAGTCAGTGTGATGTCATCTCACCTCTCAGCCAAAGCCAGCCCTCAAACAACCATTCGACGCACGCCCGTAAAAACATCAGAGGTCGATGGGCAGGTGTCCCCAGAGATGCTGCGCCGCGCTGTTGAAAATCCCGGAGGCGCAGCGCTTGGCACAGCGGCCATCCTGCAATTGCAGCGCACACATGGCAATCAGTTTGTCTCGCGCATGATCCAGGCCGGACGGTCAACGCCGGATATCCAGGCCTGTGCAGACTGCGGCGATGAGCAGATGATCCATACTATGCGCGACGATGCGGCTCCTGAGAGCACACAGCATGGCCCAGGCTGCGGTTGTGGAAGTTGCGGACGGATCTAAACCCAGGAATTGCCAGACCATTGATGATCTCCCAAATATGGGGGATTTCTGAGGCTCTGTGAGTATTCATAAATTTATCCGCCCGCCGCATCCCTGAGAAACCCCCTTTCCCATCGAAACATGGCGCATCGAAGCGCAAACTGCCGCCAAAAATCGTCTAAAATCCATCAATACCCCTATCTCACCAGGACGTTTATCCCTGTCCATATTTTGCGCCCTCTCTTGCCCTTGATGCACCCCCGCCCGTATAATAAAAAGCCATACATGGAGTCAGTAGTCCATATGTCACTCCCCATTGAGCGCATCAAAGATCAACTGGATATTGTGAGCTACATCCAGACCTACGTGCCTACGCTCAAGAAAGCCGGACGTACCTTCAAAGCGTGCTGTCCCTTCCATAACGAAAAATCACCCTCGTTCGTGGTCAACCCCGAAACGCAGCAGTGGCGCTGCTACGGCTCGTGTGCGACAGGCGGAGATATTTTTAGCTTCGCTATGAAGTTTCACAATTGGACGTTTGCCGAAGCGCTGCAAGAATTGGCTAAAAATGCCAATGTCGAACTCAAGCCGCAAACGCCGCAGCAGAAGCAGCAGCAGGAGGCCGATGAGCGTTTGATCGGGCTGCTCAAGACCGCCGCTGAGATGTTTCATCAGCAGTTGTTTGCCAGCACACCAGACGCGAAAGAGACGCTGCATTATGCGCGGGAAAAGCGCGGCTTCACTGAGGAGACGATCAAGCAGTTTCAGATTGGCTATGCCCCGCGTGAGTGGCAGTGGCTGCAAGATGGCCTTATCAAGATTGGCTACAGTGAAAAGGATTTGATCGACACGGGCCTGATTTCGCGCAACGATGCCGGCCATACCTATGATCGCTTCCGCCACCGCCTCATGATCCCGATTCGGGATGAGCGCGGACGTGTGCGCGGCTTTGGGGCACGCACCCTCAGCCCCGCCGATACGCCCAAATATCTCAATTCCCCGCAGACAGCCACCTTCGATAAGAGCCATACGCTGTTTGGGTTGGATCGTGCCAAACGCGGCATCCAGGATATGGGCTATGCCGTCATCGTCGAAGGCTATATGGATGCGATTCAGGCGCATCAGGCGGGCTATACCAATGTCATCGCCCAGATGGGAACCGCCCTCACCGAAGCCCAGTTGCAGCTCCTCGTCCCGCGCCACACCGCAAAGATCATCCTGGCGCTGGATGCCGATGCCGCCGGACAGAATGCCACACGCCGCAGCCTGGAAGTCGCTCGTCAGACGCTGAAGACGGATTATGCGGGTCGGCTCAAGGCCGATATTCGTATTTTGCACATCGACAACGCCAAAGACCCCGATGATGTCCTGCGCGAAACGCCGGAAAAATGGGCGGATTACGTCGCCCAGGCCAAGCCCGTCGCGGACTTCCTCATCGATATGGAGATGGCGACGCTCGATACGAACGCCACGATTCAAGAGAAAGAGGCTGTCGCACGCCGCCTTCTGCCGCTCTTGAGCGCCTCGGAGGACAATATTTATAAGAACACCAATATCCAGAAACTGGCGAGCCGCCTGCGAATTTATGAGCGAGACTTGATGGGATGGCTCGCCGACATGCAGCGCGACGAAGCCCCCGCCCGTCCTATCAGGATGCAGCCTCCCCCCCCGACACCGCGCCCTGTGCGCCCGATGCCACTGGATGATTGGGAGGACACGCACTCATCCGAGGAACCGCCGCCTTACATGCCGGACGATGGGCCAATGCTGCCACAGGAGGACGGCGATTACATCCCAAACTACGATCAGTCGATTCGGGCCTCCTTGCCAGCCGCCGCGCCGCATATGCCTCTCGCCCGCACCACCACCAGCGGACGCTATATTCAGCGGGCCGCCGAAGCCTACTGCTTACGGATTCTGCTGCGCCAGCCGGAGCAGTTGTATTTTCTCAATCGCAAATTGAGCGAGATGGCGGCTCAGAAAACGGGTCGTATCAATGCTGTGCTGAATGATCTGAGCAGTGATGATTTCAGCCAGACCGATTACCGCCTCATCTTTGAGACGCTGCGGGACGCTATGAACCAGGATGAGGTTCATGCGTCAGAATATCTGCGCTTTGAAGTTGATATGATGCTGCGCGATGAAGTCGATCAACTGCTCATGAACGATGGCGAATGGCTTCAAACGCATGTGCGCGGGCGCTGGTCGCTGGATATGCAGGAGGTCTCGACCCATATGAATCGCCGCCCGGCTGATCCGATGCCGATCTTTATTCAGCGCACGATTGAAATTCGTTTCAGCCGCGTTCAGCGCGAAATCCAGGAAATCCACTTCCTCGTACAAGAGGCGCAGCGGGCGGGCGATTATCAGGCGGCAGGCCATCTCTGGGAAACCGTTGTACCGAGGTCAGAAGCGATCAGCATTATCAATACGTATTTTCATCAGGGGGCCGGGAAACGATAGCACAAGAGAGTATTCTCCTGTATGCTAGTCTTTCGAGTGTCACCCACATCTGGGGCGAATTATGAGCGACGATATTAAAGACGACGTCAACGACTTCGAGAGCGACGACGATGAGGGGCCGCATGGCACTCTCAAAGAATCGCCGGATGATGTGCTGGTCGATGAGCGTGATGATATATTTCTCGAGATCGACGATGATGAAGAACTCGGGGATGATGAGTTTGACGAGGAAGAAGATTTTTCGACTGCCGCGCCTGCTGATGATCCGGTACGGATGTATCTCAAGGAAATTGGGCAGGTTCCCCTCCTCGACACCAATCGTGAGATGTGGCTGAGTGCTCAGATTGCCTCCGGGCGTCTGCTGGAAGCGCTGACGGACGAACTCGCCAAGCTTGACAATCAGGGCGATCCCGGCGATCAATCGCGTGTACCCGCCCATACCGATATTGTGCGCCATGCCTATCAACATGTGATGAAGGATTGGACAGCCGCGCAGAAAGTGGCTCAGAAGGTCAAGACGGAACTGCCGACGATGGCCGAACTGATTGACGAAGTTCAGATGTTCAATCGCAATTGGGATACAACGGGCAAATCCTTCGTCCGCAACTTCTTCCGTGATCGGGAGTGGGGCCGCGATGACGTGTGGACGGAGCTGGCAACTGATCTCTTTGGCATCGTCCACAGCATGAGCCTGATCCCCGAGATGCAGCAGAGCCAGATCAAGCGCCACGTCGTCAAGAATGGTGAGATGCCCACGCTGCAAGACCTCACCGCCTGGATCGAGAGCGATGAAGACCCCGAAGGCGATGCCCGTGATGCCCATGAGATGGTCAGTCAGCGCTCCGAGCAGGCGATAGAAGCCCTCACCCGCGCCAATCTGCGCCTTGTGGTGAGCGTGGCAAAACGCTATATGGGACGCGGCATCAGCTTCCTGGACTTGATTCAGGAGGGCAATATCGGCCTGCTGCGGGCCGTACAGAAATTCGATCATATCAAGGGCTTCAAGTTCAGCACCTACGCCACATGGTGGATTCGTCAGGCGATCAGCCGTTCCATTGCAGATCAGGCCCGCACGATCCGCATCCCGGTGCATATGGTCGAGACGATCAACCGCCTGATGCGGATTCAGCGCGAGTTGATCCAGAAATTGGGCGCAGAACCCACCGCCGAGCAGATCGCGCTGGAGATGGATTTCCTCACCCGTGAAGAACGGGACGCGATTCGTCTGCTCAAGCGCGAGGGCATTCCGCTGGAGGCGTCTCTCGCCCGCAAGCTGCGTCGGGCGGCGCAGAAGGTTCGCAAGATCATGCGGATCAGCCAGGAACCGATGAGCCTGGATATGCCCATCGGCCAGGAAGACAGCAGTCAGTTGGGCGATTTTATCCCCGACGAGAATCTGCCCGGACCGGTGGATGCCGCCAGCCGCCAACTGCTCAAAGAGCAGATTCGCTCGGCACTCGGCGTGCTGAGTGACCGTGAGCGCGAGGTGCTGCAAATGCGCTTTGGCCTCACCGATGGGCAGGATCATACCCTGGAAGAAGTCGGCAAATACTTCGGCGTCACCCGCGAACGCATCCGCCAGATTGAAGCGAAGGCGCTGCGTAAACTGCGCCACCCGACCCGCAGCCGTCAACTGCGCGATTACCTCGAAATGTAGATCAAGCATGGGCGGCTCACTGAGCCGCCTGCATCGTATCAGCCCTATTCCCCCACATCCTGTAGCCTCTTTGTCCTTTCCATGTCTTCTATGAACGCAAATTGCGGTATGCTGAAAAGCATATTATTGAGGCGGCTTTTTAGCAGCTCATCATGCCGCAGATTTTTGCAATCCGTATGAAGGAGAAATCAAGATGAATCCCCTTAATGAGCACATGAAGTGGGTCATGGGCTATATCAGCCGCAGTGAAGGGCGCGTCACAAATACTTGGGTGGCAGAATATCGCCTGCGTCACTTGATTCAGGCAGGTCTGATTGATGCTGGAGCCGGGCAACGCTTTCTTGATGACAACGGCCTGACGGATTTTCACTGGCAGATGACATGGGCCGACGACTTCGACATGCCCGATGACATGCTGCTTGATCGCCTTGTGAACACACAGGGTTACATCTTCTTCATTCATGGCTGGACAGGCAATTATCAGATCTGGGAGGAACTGCCGGGCATGGTGGTGCTGTCGAATCGTCTGGTCGTCTCAGTTGAGGTCGATCACAACGGCTTTGGCGGCTCGCTGCTGACAGATACCACGCCTGAACTCATTAAATGCAATCCGCCCGCCGCCATGCGGACGATGGAAGCGTGGATCAATCTGATGAAATTTCGCCGCCAACCGGGGGAACCGCGCAACAAGGTCATGACCCTGGTCGGTCACAGCATGGGCGGCGCAACCCTGTTCTATATGAATCCCATCGTGTGGAATTACGGCGAAGTCGCACGCATGGCGCTTGCCCCGGCCCTCCTGCTCGAAGATGAGAGCCACCGTATCTTTTACACCACACTCGGATTGGGCATCGGCATCTTGCAGCGCCTGCCTGTGCTGGAATTTATGGAGCGCTTCATCAAACCGAGTATGCTCAATACGCTGGTGGCTGGCGCAACCGATGAGGTGAAAGCCATTCATTCCAAACAGTATCAGGAGACGCCGCGTGGCATTACAGGCGCGACCTTTATGGCGATGGGGCTGCTCGATAATCACGAGATTGCCCGCAATTTCGAGTTGATGCGCGTCATGCTCGGCCACCGTGATCCGCTGGTGGGCCTGATCCCGATGATGGATTTGCTCGGCAAGCTCGAGTTCCCGGCGGCCAATATTCACGTTGTACCAGGGACGCATTACATGTTCAGCGTGGGCCGCGAGACGCCGATGAACTCGTATCAGCACGCGCAAAACCGCGAGATCATTTGCGAGGATATCCTTCAACTACATCAAAAGGCGCTGGAGATGCAAAAGCGCGGCCCGATCATCGGCGGCAAGCGGCGCAAGAGCTAATATAGCCTTTGATTGAGGGCAAGGAGATCTCTTGCCCTTGGAGAGTCATCATGGATATCTCAAAACTCGATGAGCAGGTGGTCGATATCGTGACAGCCTGGGTCAACAGTTACAGATCAGGACACAATCTGCCCTCGTCTTTTGATTATGGGCATTCCATCCCTGCTGAGCCAGCGGCCACGACCGCCTCTCACATAGCGGCGGCGATCCGAGACGTGGCTTTAGCTGGACTTTGCACATGATACGGGTTAGGTTAATGCTTCGAATGAGTAGGAACTCTCAAAACCTCTCAGAGTTTTCGTATATCACTGGGATCGCAACAGATGCGAAAAGTACAGTGGGC
>DAOTUR010000716.1:0-7627 GCA_034436915.1 Anaerolineae bacterium | reverse complement strand
ACGCGGGGATAGCGCAGCAGCGGCTTGATCGACAGCGACAGCGCAGGCAGCCCCGCCACCTCCCAGGCGTCCAGGCGCATATCGCGCTCGACCACCGCATTCCTGATCGTCATCGACATGGCGGCGAGTTTCTGGCGCAGTTCGGCTTCACACGCCCGCACAGGCCCGGCCAGCACCCATTCAGCGGCGGCGTGGGCGGTCATCTGCCACTGCGCGTCTTCGTCAATGCTCTCAAGCTTGCCATACAGTTCCGGAACCTGTGTCCGCAGCACGTCAAGCGCGATATCCATCTGCACCGTCGAGACGAGCGCATCGGTGATCAGGCGCTGCTCGTGCCAGATCCACGTTCCGGGAAAGGTGCGGCTGAGGCGGTAAGCCAGCTTGCCGCCATACGACAGGTGCGAGGAATCGCGGAATGTGACCTGATAGGCGTAGAACAACGGCAGCGATTCGGGGTCGATGGGGAACACTTCGATGAAGAGATCGTCGGGCATTTTCACCCTGTCCTGTGCAAACATATTTTCTATTATTATCGCAAAAATTGGGCCGCTTGCAACGTTCGATATCATGATTTTAGACCATCTAAACCAGACTCAAACAGGCTTATGGCCTGATCTAAATCTTTCGTTGGTCAATGTGGATTATAATCGGACATGAAGGGCACAAAGCGGCATATCGCGCTTGATGATCCTATCGAATCGATACATTTGTGCGTTGTTGTCAGAGAATCCAAACGTTTGGGCCTTTTGTATCATCAGCCGACATTATAAATGTCACTTGTCTAAATTTTCGGCATATAATGAGTTTGTCATGAGTCGAAGATGATTCAAAATGAGATCAAAAGATATGCCTGAAACTCACGGTCTTTTATACATATCCCTCTGACCATCCACCTTCACTTTCAAAATTATAGGTTTAAAAATGATACAGTATTAGAATTATTCCTAACATAATGTCATTTTTTACGCGAGTATTACGTTATAAAAGGGTCAGACGATAGATATACAGGGGACAAGTGCTAAGAGGATGTAAAAGTTTCGCGTTTTCGTTGAAAGGCTGGACAAAATTGTTTAAACTGCATGAGAAGGTTACATCCATTGTCGTCTCTAATGCGTGCCAAACTTATGAACCTGAACAGCCTGCAACAACTGCAACACTCTTTCGCCCGAATCGAAGCCCTGATTCGTGCCGCGATTGAACGCGCCCAGACTGCCGGGCAAGACCCGACAGATGCTTTGCGCGGCCTCGTCATCACGGATGAGGATGTGGCGCGGCAGTTGGATCGTGAGCCGCTGGAAGGTCTGTGGGGCGATAGTGAAGCGTCTCTCCTGCAACCCTTCGATGATGTGGCTCACCTGCCCTTCCAGCAGATGATTCGGCGCTTCAGCCTGAATGTGCTGGACAGCTATATCCTGCTGCTGGCCCTCGCGCCAGAGGTGGATCGGCGTTATGAACGTCTGTATGCCTATCTGCATGATGATGTGTCGCAGCGCCGCCCGACGGTCAACCTGATGATGAATTTGCTCGGCACAGAGCTTGAACAGCGCTTTGCCGTGTGGGAACGCCTCCAGCCGCACAATCCGCTGCGCCGTTTCCGTCTGATCGAGATCAATGCCGAGGCTGCCCGCCCCGATGCGCCGTTCCTGGCGCAGGTGCTGCGCGTCGATCATCGCATTGTGGCGCATCTGCTGGGCGATAGCAGCATCGACCCGCGCTTGAAGCACCATGTCAAATGCGAAGACCTGCAAGCCCTTCTCCCGACCAAATTCCCGGCAACGGTCTCCGATATGCCCATCGTGTATATGCGCGGTGGCGATATGATGGGCCAGATTGAGGCGGCAGCGGCGCTGTGCGTGGAACATAACATGATCCTTATCAGCGTCAATCTGGCCGGACTCAAAGAGAATGAGACCGAATTTGATCTGCTGTGGCGTCTCGCCATCCGCGAAGGCTATCTCGCCGAGGCCGCGCTCTTCATCGATAAGTGGGACAGCACCTTCAGTGAGCAGGAGAGCCAGCCGCCAATTGCGCTGTGGGAGATGCTGCAAGCCTACCCCGGCCCGGTCTTCATCGTCGGCAAGGCCGATTGGGAGCCGCTGGATATGTATCGTCAGCGCCGCCTCATCCGCTTGACCTACGGCCTGCCCGCCTACCCGGAACGCCGCGAGACCTGGGATATTCTGCTGGCACAGCATGAGATTCATGTGCCAGACCTGGAATTGGATGAACTGGCGAACAAATTTCGCTTCACGCGGCGGCAGATCGCCCGCGCTGTGCAAACCGCCTCCGATATGGCGGTCACGCGCAATGAGCCGGTCAACATGGCCGATCTGTACACGGGCGCTCAGGCGCACGCCACGTTACGCCTGGGCAAACTCGCGTCTAAAATTCAGCCGCGCTACTACTGGGATGATCTCATCCTGCCGCCTGACCAGGTGACACAACTGCACGAACTCACCAACCGCGCCCTGCACGCCTACCGTGTGCATCAGGAATGGGGCTACGGCGAAAAAATTGCTCCCACCGTCCGCATCAGCGCCCTGTTTGCGGGCGACAGCGGCACGGGCAAAACCATGTCGGCGGAGGTGGTGGCGAGAGCGCTTGGCCTCGTCATGTACAAGGTCGATCTGTCGTCGGTGGTGAGTAAATATATTGGTGAAACCGAGAAAAACCTGGGCGCGATCTTTGATGAGGCCCGCAGCAGCAATGCCGTGCTGTTCTTCGACGAAGCGGATGCCCTGTTTGGCAAACGCTCCGAAGTCAAAGATGCGCGAGATCGTTATGCCAACATCGAGGTGGCTTATCTGCTCCAGCAGATCGAGACTTATGATGGCGTGGCGATCATGGCGACCAACCTGCGCCAGAACCTGGATGAGGCGTTCACCCGTCGTCTCGATTTCGTGATCGATTTCCCCTTCCCGGAGTCGGAGTATCGTCAGAAAATCTGGCGGGCGCATTTCCCAACGCTGGCTCCATTGGGGGCCGATGTGGACTTTCAGGAAATTGCAGAAGCGTATCGGCTGGCGGGTGGTAATATCCGCAATGCCGCCATTGCTGCGGCGTATCTGGCGGCGGCAGATGGCGGCGTCATCACGATGACCCATATTCGTAATGCCGTGCGCCGTGAGCATCAAAAGATGGGCCGCCTGCTGGATGATTATATGAAACCGACGGTGAGACGATGATTCCAGATTTAGACAAAACGATTGAAACGATTCTCTATGCGCGTGGCGGTTTCAGCCGCAACGACATTGATGTCGCCTTTGATACCCCGGATCGTGAGTGGTCATCACGTCTCAGCCGCCCGACGATTAGCTGTTGGGCCTTCGATCTGCGTGAGAATATGAAGCTGCGAAGCCTGGAACGTCAGGTCTCACGCAATGGCAGCAACACCAGCACGGTCTATCCCTCATATCGGATGGACGTGACCTACCTCGTGACGGCATGGGCACGCAAAATGGAAGATGAGCATCGACTGCTCTGGCGTGCTCTGGCGGCGGTAAAACGCACGCCCGTTCTTAAACCTCGTGACTGCGAGGGTGAACTTCGGTATCAGCAACACGATGTGTTGATGCTCACCGCGACTCCATCAGATCATCCGGTCAACATGGTCGATCTATGGGGCGTGGTGGATAACGTCATGCATATGGGCTTTACCATCTGCGCGACGGTTGAACTCGAACGCGATTACGTGTTCATGGCCCCGGCCGTCTCTGGTCCAGCGGCTGTCACAATGGGCTTCACAGAGAATGGTGATCCGAGCGGTATGACCACCGTTGATGAAGATGGCCGCGAAAACAAACCAAGTTCATAGGCAGATGAAAGGAGTCTTAAGCGCACGAGAAAAAAATCGCGCTATAATGGTCGGTGTAAGTTAGTTATAACCATCAGCTTTGTCACTTTTGTCTTGAAGGAGCAACGGAATGCCTAGTTATCTTTCGCCCGGTATTTACATGGAAGAAGTCGACCGCGGCAGCAAGCCGATTGAAGCCGTCGGCACCGCAGTTGCCGCGTTCATCGGATACACCGAAAAAGCCTCGGATGTAAAAAATGGTGAAACCGTGTCTCTGGTCGGCAAGCCAACACTTGTGACCAACTGGACACAATACACACAAAAATTTGGTGGGTTCGTCAAGGGGGCCTACACACCGGATTCCGTCTATGGTTATTTCGCCAACGGTGGCAGCATCTGCTACATCGTCAGCATCAAGACATTGGGTGTGGCCGCTCCCGGCTCCGGCAAAGCCTCTGCCGCCGAGATTCCTTCCACTGCCGACAAGAAAAAAGGCGCTCTGAACTTTACGGCGCGTAATGCTGGCCCCAGTGGGAACAACGTCGTGGTTGAAGTCAAGTCCCCGGCAGCCACCACCGATGCCGACGGCAAAGCCATTGCCGCCACCACCTTCAACGTGGTCGTCAAAGTGGATGGCTCTGTGGTTGAGCAGTTCAATGACCTGTCGATGGCTGCGGGCGATGCCAATGTCGCTACCTTCGTCGCACAGAAATCCAGGGTCATCAATGTCGAAGTCCTCGGCAAGGGTGATCTGATGCCAGCCGATGGCAGCTACTCCCTCGCGGGCGGCGAAATCAGCCAGAAGTCGATCAGCCTGTCCGATTATCAGGGCAGCGTGGCGGAACGCAAAGGTCTTGGCGGTCTCGAACCCATCGAAGACGTGACCATGATCATTGTGCCGGATCTGATGTCGGCCTTTGAAGCGGGCGAAATTGATATGAAGGGCGTGCAGGCCGTTCAGCAGTCGATCATTGATTACTGCGAACTCGTGCGCTACTGCTTCGCCATCCTTGACGCGCCTCCCGGCCTGATGCCGCAGGAAATCAAGGAGTGGCGTATGTCGATGAACTACGACACCACCCGTGCCGCCCTGTACTATCCCTGGATCGAAGTCCCGGATATGACCAATGGCCGCACCAAGCTGATGCCGCCCTCCGGCCACATGGCAGGCGTCTATGCCCGCACCGACAACACACGCGGCGTCCACAAGGCTCCCGCCAACGAACTCGTGCGTAACTGCCTGGGCCTGGGCGTGAATGTCACCAAGGGCGAGCACGACCTGCTCAACCCGATTGGCATCAATGTCGTGCGCTCCTTCCCTGGTCGCGGTATCCGCATCTGGGGCGCACGCACCCTGTCGAGCGATGCGTCCTGGCGTTACATCAACGTTCGCCGTCTGTTCAACATGGTTGAAGAGTCGATTGAACGTGGCACACAGTGGGTCGTGTTTGAACCGAACGACACCTTCCTGTGGAGCCGTGTGACCCGCGATGTCTCGTCCTTCCTCAAGATGGTGTGGCGTTCGGGCGCGTTGTTTGGCGCGACCCCGGAAGCGGCCTACTATGTGAAGTGCGATGCGGAAACCAACCCGCCGGAAGCGCGTGATCTGGGCCAGTTGGTGGTCGAGATTGGTATTGCGCCCGTGAAGCCTGCCGAGTTCGTCATCTTCCGTATCGGCCAGATGCAGCCCGGTTCATAATCGTTGAGGCCGCCTGATGCGTCAGGCGGCGCTGTCTCGTCTGTTTCATGCACGTTCACTGTCATCATTATTTCAATCTGAAGGAGAAGCTACATGGCTACAGAAGACGCACTGTCTGGCGATCCCATGATCGGCGCACATTTCGAAATCTCGGTTGGCTCGGTGACAGGATATTTCACCGAAGTGTCGGGCCTGGGATCTGAAAGCGAAGTTGTTGAGCACAAGATCATCGCCAAAGGCGCGAAGGAATCGATCATCCGCAAGATTCCGGGCCGCCTCAAGTGGGGTGACATCGTCCTCAAGCGTGGTATCACCAAGAACCTCGACATGTACAACTGGCGCAAGCAGGTTGAACAGGGCAAGGTCGATGCGGCCCGTCTTGATGGCACCATCATCATGTATGATCAGACCATGACCCCGATTGCCGAATGGTCCTTCAACAAGGGCTGGCCGTCGAAGATCAGCGGCCCAAGCCTCCAATCAGATGGGAACGCAGTGGGTGTTGAAGAGCTCACCATCGTGCATGAAGGCATCAAGCGCGTTAAGTGACATACGCCTTAAACTAAAAGTTGTAAGGCAACTAGCTTCAAGCAAGAATAGCCTGCATAACGCAAGTCTTATATCCTTTGGGCTAGTATGTGTAGATGCCCCTACACGAAAATTAGTGTAAGTGGCATTGGAATGTTTGTCAACAAGGTCTAAAGCCATTCAACTAAAAGTGAAGGCTTTAGACCAGCCTATGGAAGTAGGCACTATTCTTGTACTAAGTGGACACAAAGGGGCATTCTCGGATTATGTTGCAAACGGAGTTTGAATTCACACTCCCACGAGGGTATGTCGATGATTATGGCAACCTTCATCGGGAGGGCATGATGCGTTTGTCAACAGCATTGGACGAGATCATGCCCCTGCGTGACCCGCGTGTCCGTCAGAACGAAGCCTATCTGATCGTTGTCCTGCTCGCGCAGGTCATCACACGGTTGGGGACGATTGCCCCCATGACACCCGTCATCATCGAGCGGCTGTTTTCGTCCGATCTGGCGTATCTGCAAGATTTTTACCAGCAGATCAATGATGTGAGCATCCCGACAGTGGACGCGGTATGTCCCAACTGCGGGCATGAATTTCAGGTGGAGTTACTTCCGCCGGGGGAATTCTAACCTACCCCCTCGACAGGCTGCATGAGGAGGTAGCGTACATCGCCCAATATCTCGGCTGGAGTCATCAGGAGATTATGGGGATGCCCCACCCGGAACGGGCGCGGTGGGTGCGGCAGATCAACCGCATACAATCCCGTTGGCAGCGCTAATGTCAAATCATCGTGTCGGAGACCCATACCATGCCCGTCGATGATCGGAAAGTCAATCTTCCTGCCAATATCTCTCGTGATGAATTTATGCGGCGTGTGGCCGAGCGTGTCTGGGAACTGTGGCGGCGTGAAGTGGCGCACGACCAGGAACGCCAGGGCAAAAAGCAAAGGAAGTAGCGCACATGATCGATCTCTTTTACGAACCTCATGCAACAGCCCGCTTTGAAGTGTGGATTGAAGGCATTTTCCTGGCGGTTTTTACTGAGTGTCAACTTCCTCCCTTGACGGTGAATACCGAAAAATTTTACGAGGGCGGGCAGAACACCTATCAGCATCAGCTCGTCAAGAACATCGATGCCGGGACGCTCAAGCTGAAGTCAGGCGTATCACGCGGCGGTGAGCTGCTGCGCTGGTATATGCTGGTGCAGGCGGGTGAAGTTGAACTCGCAACACGGCAGGTTCTGGTCGTCATGTATGATGTGGCGAGTATTCCAATGGCGCTGTGGTATTTTCAAGATTGTTACCCTGTTCGTTGGACGGGGCCGAGCCTGAACGCGACAACCAGCGCTCTGGCGATTGAAGAAATCGAACTTGCCCATCGTGGATTCAGAGCGATCTAATTATGTTTGGACGTAGGCGCAATTCCCCATTCCAGCCGTTAGGACTTCGGCTCCAGCGTTTTGGTCGCCGCGTAATGCGGAACTACGCGCCCACCGATGCAGGCCCAACCCGCCCCGCGTCTGTGCCTGTTCCTTCTTCCTGGCAGCAAAGCGCCAGTGAGCCGCTGCTGTGGCGTTCGCCTGCTGAGGCTGGTTCGCCCGCCCCT
>DAOTUR010000715.1:0-2750 GCA_034436915.1 Anaerolineae bacterium | reverse complement strand
TTTTTATTCGTGGCTTTTGAATCTTTGGCATAGGTTTCGCGCACGCGCTGTTCAACGGCGGCATAGGCGCGGTTTTTGTTGTTGTCATTTTCGCTCTGCTGGCCTGCATTGTAGGGCGGGTTGCCGATGATGACCGTGATCGGCGCTCTTTGCTGGCGTTCGACGCGGGCGGCGTTCTTCTCAGTGATAAAACCCAATTCACTCTGGCGCTTCTCGGCCAGATCGAGCGTATCGACGAAGCACAGGCCGTCAAACGGGCGCACTTCACCCGTGAGTTCATAATAGGTGTGCTCAATATTCAGGCTGGCGAGGTAATACGGCAGCAGCATGATCTCATTGGCAAACAGGCGGTCACGGTACATTTCCAGCAGCGCGTTCGGGTCGGATGTGCGCTGGGCCATGCGGCGCAAAAGCTGCACGATAAAATTGCCTGTGCCGGTACACGGGTCGATCAGGCACACATGCGGATGATCGAGGCCGTAGCCAAATTCGCGCTGTAGGGCATCCTCCACCAGCGCGACCATAAATTCAACGATGGGCTGCGGCGTGTAGACGATGCCGTGTGTATCGGCGGTCTTGAAGGAATAATGCTGGAAGAAGCGCTCATACAGCGAGTTGAGGAAGGTCTGCTTCTCGGCGAAGCTGGCGATGCTGCTGGCCGCGCCCTCAATCGCCCGATAGAAATAATCGAGCGCTCCCAGAAATTCTTTGGGATTAAAACTCTTGCTGTTGAGGGCCGTGATGACTTTATCGACCTCAGACGCGATGATATTGCGTTTGGCAAAATCCGATTGAAACAGGCTGCTGATCAGGCGTTCGGTCATGAGATGCTGGATGAGCATATCATCGACCTGATCGGGCGTGATGCGCGGGTTGAGATCACGCTTGCACTGTTCCATGAAGGCGGCGAAGGCGTCCTGGAAGGGGCGGTTGGTCTTGTGGGCGTCGCTGATCTTGCTTTGCAGCCCTTTGGCGAGATCGGGCGTATCGAGTTTGAATTTTTCCACCGCCTGCTTAAAATTTTCGATGGCGGGTTCGGTGTAGCTGTAAAAGGTATTGAGCAGCAGCGCGAGTTCGGCGGGATTGCTCAGGTCATACTCGTCCACATACTGTTTATTCTGGTAGAGGATGGCGCGGCGCGTGTCCTCAAAGATGATATTCGAGCGCGGATATTCGCGTTTGAATTTCTTCTCAATTTCGGCTTCAAGGTTATCGGCGGGGTCTTTGGCCTCCCAGTAGCCGCGTGGCAGGCTGGTGACGGTATCGCGCAGCGTGCCATCGGGCAGGACAACGCGCTTGAGGCCCTCAACGCGGGCTTCGGGGATGAAGGTCATGCTGTGGGCCTTGCCCGTGACTTGCAGCAGGCTGGAGAAGGCATCGCGGATGCTGGTTTCTTTGGTCGCGCCTTGTTTTGCCACCTCATCGCGGCGCAGATAATACTCGCGGATGGCCGGGGTGTGAACATCGAATGCGGGCATACAGGGCCTTTCCAGGGTGATGATTGTCATGGGTGTATAAGTGTGATTATAACATAATTTTCGTTTGACCCCTCCCCTCAACCCCTCGCCTCCCCACCTCAAAACATGTGTGCTATCATAGGGCGCAATATCGAACACCCCTACACACCGACCCATAAGAATGGCTCCCATGTTCTATGCCGAAATTGCCGTCGATGCGGCGGTGAGCAGTAGCTTTACCTATCACATCCCGCCATATCTCCAGGGCCAGGTGCAGCCGGGCCATCTGGTGCGCGTCAGCTTTGGCACCGCCATGCAAAACGGCATCGTGCTGGCGCTGACGGACGCCACGCCCGATTTCACCACCAAACCCATCCTTGAGGTGCTCGATCCGCAGCCCGTCATGACGCCCGCCCATCTTGCGCTGGCGCACTGGTTGAGCCGCACCACTCTCGCGCCGATTGGCCCGTGTCTGTGGCTGATGCTGCCGCCGGGCTTCACCGGGCGCAGCCAGAAGCGCATCCTGCTCAGGACGCCCGACGCTATCGGCCAGACCGCGCTGGAATTTGCCGTCCTGGAGCAGCTTGCGGCGCGGCCTGTGATCACGTTTGACCAACTTGAGCGCGACATCAAGGACAAGGGGCTGACGAAGACGCTCAACGCGCTGGAAAAACGCGGCCTGATCGAAGTGCAGGCCGAACTCGCCAAACCGACGGTCAAGCCGCGCACCATCCGCACCGTCCAATTGATCGAAACGCCCGCCGCGCTGCGCTCGGACAAGCAAAAACGCATCGTGGCGTATCTGGCGGGCCAATCCGCGCCGTTGGATGTGGAGCAGGTCGTCCGCGCCACCGCGACGGATACGGCGTCTGTCACGGCCTTGGAGAAAAAGGGCATCATCGCCCTCGGCGAGCGTTTTGCCTGGCGCGATTCGCTGGCGGATCGTGATTTTGTGGCGAATGCGCCGCTCACGCTGACGAGCGATCAGCAGGCGGTGTGGCAGCCGATTGAGACAGCGCTGGTGGCCCGCGAGACTGCGGCGTTTTTGCTGCATGGCATCACGGGCAGCGGCAAGACCGAGATTTATCTGTATGCGATTGCGCGGACATTGGCGCAGGGGCAGCAGGCGATCTTCCTCGTGCCGGAGATCGCCCTCACGCCGCAGACGATCCGCCGCGTGGCCGAGCGCTTTCCGGGGCAGGCCGCAATTGTGCATGGCAGCCTCAGCGCGGGCGAACGCTATGACACATGGCGGCGGGCGCGGGCGGGCGAGATCGGCGTCATCGTCGGCAC
>DAOTUR010000714.1:0-6526 GCA_034436915.1 Anaerolineae bacterium | reverse complement strand
TCCAGTTCCGAACTCTGCGGTGAACGATTAAACAGGCTGAGGGTCTAAGTCAGTGTCGTTCACACAAAACCGCTCTCTAACTTTGTCGAGGAAAACATTTCCCCGGAAACGGGTGCGGCTTGGGAGCGAGCCAGAGGTAACTTAAATCGCTCCCTCCCTTCGGGGAAAGCACTCGGACGGCTACAGCGATGAGAAAGGAAGTACGCCTTTCCCCACCGAGTTAAAACCCGGTGTCCCTAGGCGAACATTTTATGGTGCGATTCAGACGTAAAAACACAGCCTGGCTCACTGTCCTGGGACTCATCGTGTTTCTCGCTGTGCTGGCTGCGGGCAGCGCTATGACGCCACCTGTGGCAATAGCGCTCTTATCAATTCTCGCTGTCGCCGCCCTGATCTCGTCCGTCGAGATTGGCCGCGAACGCGAAAACCTGATGAGCACGATTCGTCGTATGCCCACCAAATCGCGCATGAGTGCCCAGGCGCGCGAAGCTGCCGAACGCGCCAAGACACACGGCGGGTATACCAACCCCGGTATCACTCTCATGGATGTGGGACTGATCGCCGTCCAATCCAGCATGGAGGGTATGGCAATGCGGCGCACGCGCTCCATCTCAAAGGATGATGACGGCGCACGCCCCTTTATCACGCTCAATGTGGAACCGGAGTATGCAGATCGCAATGTGGTGATACGCTTCGAGATTACCAGTCATGGCGGCGAGGCGCTGTTCGTCCATGAGATGAAGGCGTTTCTACGCGATGGCGAAATGAGCATCATGGCCGATCATCATCTGCCGCTGGCGGGCAACGCACGCATTCAGGGCATGGGCGACTGGGATTTGCGCGTGTTTCTGGATGGCAATCTGGTTGGGCTGCACAACTTCACCCTATCACCCTCGATGCGCGAACGCAACCGCCGCCTTGCCGGAGATTATCAGGCGAGCCGCGCTGTGGATGAAGCGCCCGCTGACGAGTTCGATATTATCGATGAATTGAAGCAGGAGCGTGCGCCCAAGCCGCCCACCTTGCAGGATCTGCTTCAAGAGCAGCGCAGCACCCGCTTAAGCGGTGAATCAAATTCTTCATCTTCCAGTGCGTCCAATGACCGCGAGTCGCGGCGGCTGACCAACACCCCGCGCCGCCGGAGATAAAATCTTATGGATTGGAACAACAATCGCAACACCCTGATTCTGGCGTTTATCCTTCTTGCTCTCGGCGCAGTCGCCTTCCTGGAATCGAGCGCCTTCGTGGTGCTGTTTCTGTTGGGGCTGCTGTTCCTCGTTCGCCAGTTCGATCAAAGCCAGCTCAATACGAGTTATCGCACCGGATATGAAGAAGAACCCGGCTACGCGGCAGACTCCGATTATGAGGAGGACTGGGAAGAGACCAGCGCCCCGCCCCGCGCCACCCAAAACCAGCGCGAACCCGTCTATCGTCATGCCCTGGAAGCCGTGACGCGGGCGGGCCTCGACCCGGACAGCGTGCAGGTGCTGGCGGTTGATATTGGCGTGATGGCGGGCAAAGGCCAGGAGACGCCCACCGTCTATCGCACATGGTCTGTGCCGGATGATGTGGAGTATATGCAGCCGTTTGTGCAGCTTCGTCTGCCGAGCAAGGCACGCGGCAAAGTGCGCTTTGAAGTCGCGGATGCCTCCGGCAAAGCTGTTTTCGTGCATGAAAACTTCTATGATCTGGATAAGGGCCGCAACTTTGTCGCCCCTGCTGCCCGCATCCGCATTCAGGATGGCTATACTCTCGGCAAAGGCTGGCAGCTTCGCATCATTGCCGATGATCTGCTCGTCGCCACGCATCGCTTTGAATTTGACGAGTCCACCAGTGCCAATATTCAGCGGCATATCGGCGAAGATGGCGAGATCAATGCCGAGATGAAATCGGTCATGACAGAAAATCGGCTGCCCAAAATGTCGCTTGATGATCTGCTCTCGTATCAGAGCGAAGAAGATGCCAACAGCGGCCAGCAGCGAGCGCGTTAAACGTCTCGATTTTCAATATCATGCATTTGCTACACCCTCACCCCAACCCCTCTCCCACTGCGTGGTAGAGGGGCTTTTTATGTCTGTATAAGGCGTTTTTGTAGGGGCGCGATGATACCATGCGATTTGAGGGTCATAGAAAGGCGTTTTTGTAGGGGCGCAGCGTGCTGCGCCTTTCATGTGGTGGGTATCCTGCAAGGTTGGGCGCAGCGTGCTGCGCGCCTACGCCATTCCCACCTCAAATGGGATGTGTATCGACACAACCACGCCAATCCCACCTCAAATGGAAACGAATTAACAACCCCAACACCCCTCAGACCATCTTTTTTTATAGACACCAACGTTCCATACGTGATCTGTACAGTTTTTCAACCGTCTGCTCATACGGAATGGCCTATAATAGAGACATCATTGAAACCGTTTCGTAAGGGCGCTGTATGGCAAAGACACTCTCCGACTGGTTGCAAGACCTGCAAAGTGGCGACAGCCAACGCATTAAAGAAGCTATTCGCGCCCTGACCTACATTGGGCAGGAGGCCGTGCCTCCCCTGCTGACCCTGATTCGCGTCAGCAGCGTTCCCATCGAGCCTCTGGGAGAGATCATCAAACAGATTGGCGGCACAGCGATTGATGCCGTGAGCAACCTCCTGCTTGATCCTGATCCGGCATCACAACGGCGGGCCGTCGCCGTCCTGGGCTATACGCATAATAACCGTGCCGTTCTGCCCTTCATCATGGGCTTCAAGTCGCGGGATGAGACCATCCGTGCCGATATCGCGCAGGCACTGGGCAATTTTACCGATCCGAGTGCGCTGCCCTTCCTGCTTGAAATCATCCAGAATGAATCGGACGTGATTCGGGCCAAAGCCGCCCAATCGCTGGGGGCCTATGCGCGTGATCCGCGTGCCATTCACACTCTGCTCAGCCTCATGAATGATGAGAACGCCGCAATGCGCGGCGGCGCGGTGCAGGGGCTGGCACGGGTCAATGGCGATGAACGGGTGCAGACCGCGCTCGACAAAGCGACTCAGGATGAGGATTCGCTCGTGCGTCAGTTGGCCGCTGCCGCCTTGCAGCATCAGCGCGGGGATGCAATGGCCTTCCAGCGCCTGGCGAATACGGATGATCTGGTCGATGACGAGGTGCAAAAAATCCTGCACGATGGCCGCCTGTCCGAGACCGATATGGAGGCCATGCGCCACTCCAACCCGATGGTACGCGCCCGTCTCATCGAACTGGTAGGTCAGTCGCGCAAAACCAACGCTTTCAGCATGATTTTTCCGGCCTTGAACGATATCAATCCGGCGGTACGGCACTCCGGCGTCGAAGTGCTGGCACGCATGGGCACAGATGTCATCGATCCGCTGCTGGAGGCGTTGAAAGAGACAAAATCACCGATTGTGAAGGCAGGCGCGGCTCAAACGTTGGGCCTGCTGGCTGATCCGCGTGGGCTGCCCGCGCTGATTATGCTGTTGAAGGATGAGGCTCCAGGCGTGCGCGTGAGTGCCGCCAAAGCGCTCACCGCCTACCAGATGGACATGAGCGACACGCTGATTAAGGCGCTGCAACAGGCTCTCTATGATGACAACGAGGCCGTCCGTGCCCAGGCCAAGCAGCTTCTCAGTCAGCACGGCATTGAGCCGGAGGCTGAAAACCCGCTTATGCGCTTTTTCAAGCGGTTTACACGCGGCAAGTGACCTACAGGCCCGCGCTGCGCCACTGCTCAAACTGGGCGGCCTCGCGTGCAGCCATCCAATCACAGATGGCAGACAGATCGCTCACAGGCGTCTGTGTGACGGGCAGCGTGTGCAGGTAGGGCGGCGGGCCAAATTCGGGCGTCAGCGTCGTCACGGCCATGCCCTGTGACTGCTGCGCCTGCCACATCATGCGCCACCACTGCTCATGCGTCTCCAGGTGCGTGCGATACTCCGCCGCACGCGGATCGGACACCTGCGGCCCTTCTTCATAGCCCACCCGCGCATGAATGTGAAGACACTGCTGTGCGGCCTGCTGGATGATATCGGTCTCGGTCTCCAGCAGGCGCTCACACACGCACACCCAATGGCTCAGATCGCAGCACAACTTGAGAGTTGGAAATTGTCGTAACAAGCGGCTCGTCACCCAGGGATTGTATAAAACTCGTCCGCGATGCGTCTCATGGGCGACGGCAATGCCCGCCTGCTCTTCCACCGTCAGTGCCTGCTCAAAGAACTGTATGCTCTCCTCATCCGACCAGGCATCCCGCCCACTATGCGCCGTGATGAACAGCGGTTTGAAAGCCGCACACGCCTCGACCTGCTGCGTGAACGACGCCACATTTTCATCAACAGTGCGCCCCTGCGTAAAGATCATCGGGATATAGGCAAAGCCAAATTCGCGCAGCAGCGCTCGAAAGCGATCTGCATCCGCCGCCGCCGGCAGTCCATTTTCGATGCCTGTGTAGCCCGCCTGCTGAAAGGTGGGAAAGGCCGCTTCCCAGTCCGATTCAACGCCCCATAGATGGCGGATGAGTGTGAGTTCCATGATAATCCTCCTGAATGATGCCTCGGACACGGTAGGCCGTGTCCCTACAAAATTATCATGATGACCCGTAGGGACATGGCACGCCATGTCCTATGATGCCGAACGTCCATATCTGTGGACACGGCAGGCCGTGTCCCTACAAAATCATCATGATGACCCGTAGGGACATGGCACGCCATGTCCAAAATCCACCCCTTTATATCACCCCCTTCAAGCGCAGCTTGAGCGCGTCATCAAAGCCGTGAACGGTCATCTCGCTCAAATCCGACACATAGTTTTGCGGCGGCAGCGTCGCCAGCACGCGGCGGGCATTGCGCCACAGGCGATAGGCATCCGGCCATGACCCGACCTTAAATTGCAAGGCGGCCAGCACATCCATTGCCAGCACATGCTGACGATCACAGTACAGCGCGGCCTTGAGATGTGTGCGGGCGGCGGCATCATCGCTCTTTTCCATCGCCAGCAGCGCCTTGACGTAAAAGGCATTGGCTTGCAGCGGATCAAGACGCAGGGCGGCCTCCACGTGCGCTTCGGCCTCCGGCAGCGCCTTCTGATTGGCAAAGAGATACGCCAGCAGCGTATGTGTGGGCGCATGATGCGGCTGACGCGAGACCAGACCGGACAGAATCTGAGCAGCCTGCTTCATGTCCTCCAGCCGCAGTGCCGCTACTGCCCGCGCATAATCATCCACCAGCGAGCCGGTGGTGGGCAGCGTTTTGAGGGGTGTATCAAGCGATTCATAGCGCACCCGCCCCAGCGATCCCGTCGTACTGCGAAGCGGCGGCTTCTCATAGATCGGCACGCCAGGGAAGATATGCAGCCGCCAACGCTCACGCTCGTAGCGAATGGCTTCCGCCTGCCCCAGCAGCAGCCATCCGCCGGGGCGCAGCACGCGGTACATCATGTTTTCCACGCCTTCGAGCAGATCACGCCGCAGGTACAGCATGACATTGCGGCAGAACACGATATCGCACGTTGCCACAGGCGGCACGTCCAGCAGGCTCGCTCGCTGGAACGTCACCATCTGGCGGATGGTCGGGATGAGGCGCAAGCTCTGGTCAACCGGCTCAAAGTAGCGCTTTTCCAGGTACTCCGGGGTATGGCGGAAAGACCAGCGGCGGTAGAGGCCCTGTCGCGCTGCATCCAGCGCTTTGCTGTTGATATCTGTGCCGATGATGTTGAGCGTCCAATTCGCCAGATCGGGCAAAAATTCGTACAGCGTGATCGCTAGCGAGTAAGGTTCTTCACCCGTTGCACAGCCCATACACCAGATCGTGAGTTCCAGATTTGAGGCTTGACGCTTCTCCATCGTTAAGGCCGGAAGAATTTTCTGGCGCAGGATGCGAAAATGTTCGCTGTCGCGCATAAAATAGGTTTCGCCGATAGTAAACGTGCTGATCACGCTCTGCCACTCAGCGGACGAATCGGCGCTCAGATGGAGACGCCGCGCAAAAGCATTGAGATCGCCCCCGGCCAGACGATCCAGCAGCGTAGGGAGTTCATGGCGAAACTGTGCCGTGAGATCGAGGCCAGTACGATGTTCAATAAGCTGTACCACGCGGGTGACAGCGGCGGAATCCAGGGATGACATGACGGGAAAAAGCCTGTTAGACTTGGTGGCTAACCGTGATTATCCCTGATCCTATCGATAGGGCGCAACCTCAATCCTGATAATGCTGAGAGAGAAGCGCGTGGCGCGTGTGAGAATTCGTTTGACCCTCCTCCCAACAAGCCGCCTGTGGATGCAGCGTATCCATTGGCCCGCAAGTGCGCGATATCTCAGCCTGCTCATGGGCCTGTGGTTCGCGCTGTCTGTTCATGCCCAGGCGGATGCCCTGCATCTCAGCGCCGAGGCCATCACCATCACGAAAGGCGACACGGTGGGCCGCGTGATCTTGCAGGGAGCAGCAGGCAGCGTGCCGAGCCGCACCGACATCTTCGCCCAGAATTTGTTCACAGGCGAGGCGGTCACGGGGCGGGCCAACAGTGCAGGCGCATTCTCGCTGGCGATT
>DAOTUR010000713.1:0-1979 GCA_034436915.1 Anaerolineae bacterium | reverse complement strand
CGCTGCGGGCCGAAAAAGAACGTCTGGATGGGGAAATGCCCGCGCTCGATGCCCAGCGCAAGAAGGCGGCTGAGGGCATCCCACCAGAAGCCCTGACCGCCTATGACGCGCTGCGCCCCAAGAAAGGCGGGCGAACGGTGGCGCTGCTGGATGATAAAAGCTGTACGGCGTGCGGCGTTGAGCAAACCTTGAACCTCGTCAAGAAGGCGCAGCAGGAGCAAACCCTCACTTACTGCGCGAGCTGCGGGCGCATCCTCGCTGCAAAACCGTGAAGATAGGCATCCATCTCATCAGAGGGTGATACTGTTTGTGTCTTTTGTAACAGAAGGTCGCGTCTTCTTTTAGCATCTTTAGCGATTGCGACAGACACCAGGGTTGGTTATAGTGGCGCAGTGGTGAAGTCCAAAACAATATCGATGACCAAATATAGGAAGGATCGACAGTGCTGAAAAAGCATCTCGCATTGTTTGCGGCCCTCATTGGCCTCCTCGCCCTGGTTCTGCCGGGCGCGGCACAGGATACAAAGAAATTCGTCTTCGGCATGGTGCTGGTTGGCCCCAAAGATGATCGCGGTTGGTCGCAGGCCCATTATGAAGGCGGCCTCTATCTCCAGGAGCAGATTCCTGGCTCGGAGATGCTCACCTTCGAGAGCCTCAATCCTGCTGACAACCCTGAAGCAACGCTGGCCGATGTGGTCAGAAACTTCGTGGGTGAAGGCACAACCCTGATCATCACGACATCCGATTCGTTCCAGGAAGATACCGTCAAAGTCGCCGCCGATTATCCGAAGGTGACATTTATCAATATCTCCGGCGATAACGTGCTGACGAAGACCGCCCCCGCCAATATGGGCAACGTCATGGCGTCCAGCGAATGGACGCGCCTCATCGCCGGGTGTGCCGCCGCGCTCACCAGCGAGTCGGGTAAGATTGGTTATATCGGGCCGCTCATCAACAACGAAACCCGCCGTATGGCCGCGTCGGAATATCTGGGCGCGAAATACTGCTGGGAAAAATACAAGAACAAAGACCCCAAGGATTTGCAATTCGAGGTCACATGGATTGGCTTCTGGTTCAACATCCCCGGCGTGACGCTTGACCCGACGGAAGAAGCCAAGAATTTCTACAATCGCGGCTTTGATGTGGTCGTCAGCGGCATCGATACCACCGAGATGGTGACAGTGGCCGGTCAGGAAAAAGCAGCCGGGAAGACCGTGTGGGTTCAGCCGTACAACTCTCTGAGCGGCTGCGATACCTCCCCCGCCAACTGCCTGGGCATGGTCTATTACAACTGGGGGCCTGCTTATGCCCAGATCGCTCAGAGCGTGATTGATGGAACGTGGAAATCCGAATGGATGTGGGTCGCCCCAACATTCAGCAGCGAAGCGGGCAAAGTCTTCGCTGATCTGTCGATGACGGGCTATATGCCGCGTGAGGGTCTGAGCGAAGACAACACCGCCACCCTGATGAAGTTCATCGATGAGGTCAAGGCGTTCGCCGCTGATAAGGCCAACACGGGCAAGATTTTCCTATGGTCGGATGATCTCAAGCTGCAAGACGGCACAACCCTGGCCGAGGCTGCCAAAGACAAGCCCACCTCAGACGAATATCAGCTCTCTGTCTGGTATCTGCCGCAAATCCTCGACGGTATGGTCGGGGCGAGCGAGTAGTTTCAATCCCCTGACGGGGATACGATCTTCATAAAAGGGCGTAAGCATCCCCATCCCTGAAGGGAGGGGCTTTTAGCCCTAGTACAGCTTTGCGGAAGTCGATAAGCAATTAAAATAGCGAACTTTAGCTAAAAGAGACTGAACGAAATGCTTGTGAACTTCCGCCAACGTGTACTAGTGGGTCACTTGCTGTGCATAACCGCATTCTTTTGTACTGAGTTAAGCTCAAAAAAGAAAACCGTTGGGCATGCCACATGACCCACTAGTGCTTACCAGACTTGGCCCGCAAGGGCTCCGTTAGAGACGAATA
>DAOTUR010000712.1:0-4740 GCA_034436915.1 Anaerolineae bacterium | reverse complement strand
CGCCATCATTCCCCTGCCGGAGCGTGTTAGCCACGAGCACAATCTGCTCCCGACCTACACGATGACGTTCTGGCCGTATACCAATATGGCCGACCCGCGCTGGACATGGGGTGAGCGCTATGTGCTGCTGCGCCACGATGCCCAGGCCGCCGCGCCGCAAAAAATTGGCGTCTGGACGGATCAGGGCTGGCTGGCGTATGTGAACGACAAGACGCTCTTCATCAAGACCTTCCAGGTCGATGCCACAGCCACCTATCCCGATTACAACTCGCCGACGGAAGTGTTTACCAATCAGACGTTTACCGAGATGGAGACGCTTGGGCCGCTGCGTTCACTTGAGTCGGGGGCCTGGGTCGATCATGAAGAGACGTGGCATCTCGTGCGCGATGTTGCCAGCCCGCAAAACGACGCCGATGTCAGCAGTATGATTTTGCCGCACATCCCACCCCATATTACGAATCGTTCTCACGAGTAAAGAGTGATGACCGCGACTCCTCACGAGGCCACACCAACCGAGACTCCTCTTCCATCGACAGGCCGCTGGTCGGATATGAGCCGCCGCCTGTTGACCATCGCCATCGGTGTGCCAGTAGTGCTTGCGATCAGTGTGATCGGCGGGCCCGTCGTGGAAGCCGCTCTGCTCGCTGTGGCAACCTTCGTCATCATTGAGCTGGCGCATATGATTGACCAGACCTCGCGCCGTGATGCGCCCTGGGGCATTGTGGCGGTGTGGATCATCTTCTTCGCCACCTATCTGCGTCAGCCTGTGCTGCTGCCGCTGGCTGTGCTGCTGATTCTGCTGCCGGGCGCATTCCAGGCATGGCGTAACACAGGCATGACGCATTATGCGCCGAGTCGTTACCCGCGTCTGCGCGTCTGGTTGACGCGCTATGGGGCGTTTCTGCTCGGCGTCTATTACACGGGCATCTCGTTCGGGCTGCTGGCGACGATCCGTGAGGCGCAGAACGGCCTGGGCTGGCTGATCTACCTGCTGTTTCTCACCTGGTCAACCGACAGCTTTGCCCTGCTCGGCGGGCGCATCTGGGGGCGGCGCAAACTCGCCCCGCGCATCTCGCCAGCCAAGACCATCGAAGGGGCGCTGTTCGGCTATCTGTGCGGTGGGGCGATGGGCCTGATTGTGGCGCTTGTGGCCGGACTGCCTCTGACGCTGGCGCTGCCGGGGATGCTGCTGCTGCCGATTCTGGTCATCTGCGGTGATCTGCTCGAATCATGGCTGAAGCGCTACTATGAGGTGAAGGATTCAGGCTCGTTCCTGCCCGGACATGGCGGCTTCTTTGATCGCGTCGATGGCCTGATGATGGCTGTGCCGCTGCTATACGTGATTTTGAAGGTGGGGGGGATTCTTTAGACCCCTCACCACCCGGCCTCCTCTCCCACACGAGGCGAGGAGGAGCAGGACGGGAAAAGCCTTTTACCTCCTTCTCTGTGCTCTCCGTGTCCTCTGTGGTTCAGCCCTAACCCCTCGGATGCATCCCATGATCGACCAGCGGTAGGCGCGAATCCTTGCCCGTCCACGTCTCCCGAATCCACGCATCCTGTACATCGTCCTGTGTTGCCAGCGCGTGCGCTGACCCCGCCATGATCTGCAAGCTGTAGGTCGCATAGCCGTGTGCGCTCACCAGCGGATGATAGCCTTTTGGCACGATGACAACATCATTCTGCTGCGGCATCATGAGGGCGCTGATGCTGCCATCATCGGTATATACGCGCTGGTAGGCATAGCCGCCGGGCCGATTGTGCCGATAAAAACAGATCTTTTCGAGATAGGCTTCAATCAGGTCGCCTTTGGGCGTGGTGCGGTGCGTGTCGTGCTTGTAGGGCGGATAATCCGACCAGTTGCCCGACGGCGTGTAGACCTCCTGCACCATCAGCCGATGCGCGGCAAATCCCGGCGGCACAATGCGATTGACCTGATATGACGCATTGCCCCCGCCGACTATCTCCACCTTGATATCCTGCGGCGTAATGAGCTTCAAGGGGTGATCTTTGTCAGTGGGCGACCAGCACGAGACGATTTCCAGCGTGTCCGTCAGCGCCTCAATCTCAAAATCGGTCTGGCGCGGCATATACAGCGCATAGGGCAGCCCGCCAAACACATCCTTGCGCGAACCGATGTTGTCAAAATTGCCTTTGCCCGTGTGAATATTGCACTGCCCCGACAGCACTACCGCCACATATTCATAATCCGCGATGGTAATGCCGAAGGTTTTGCCCTTTTCCAGGCGCAGCGCCACCATATTGAGGTAATCCCAGCCCGCTTGCTCGGCAGACACTTTGGCAAAGACGCCGGGGCGGTCATCATTGGTGGAGCGCAGAAGAAGATTGTCGGCTGTGTAGTCCATGTGAATCGTTATTCCTTTTTGCTGAAAAACAGATTTAACCACAGAGGGCGCAGAGATCACAGAGAAAAGATATGAAAGTCACAAACTCATGGCAAATGGGTGTGAGACGATTATTGTGCGCTTGCTGTCCCCTCGCGTTATACTCGTGTGATCTTTTCATTCACCTGAACCTTCTCGGACGTCCCCTATGCTCTCTCGCGTTGCTGACAGCCTGTACTGGATGAGCCGTTATCTCGAACGCGCTGAACATACCGCCCGCGTGGTCGATGTCCACCTGAATCTGACGCTCGAAGACATCAGCGGACGCCCAACCGCGCAGCGCTGGGCACGCATTTTGAAGGGCCTGCGCTTTGAACCAGCATCGGACGAAGCGACGGATTATGATCTCATGCAAAAGATCACCTTCGATGCCGCCCATCCACAGTCGATTGTGAGCGCGATTGCCGCCGCCCGCGAAAACGCCCGCCAGATCCGCGAGCAGATCAGCAGCGAGATGTGGACACAGATCAACCGTCTCTATCTCGATGTCAAGCGCACACGCATGGATGTGGTCTGGAACGGCCAGCCCAACGAATTTTATGCGGCCATCAAGGAAGGATCGCATCTGTTCCAGGGCATCACCGCCGCCACTCTGCTGCGCGGCGAAGGCTGGCATTTCATCCAGTTGGGGCGCTATATGGAGCGCACCATGAGCATGATCAATCTGATGGATGTGCAGTTCAGCGCCGGAATGCCCGATTCAGAGTTTGGCCTGTCGATGGATCACTATGTGGAATGGCTGTCGTTTTTGCGCTCCTTCACGGCGTTTGAGGCGTACTGTAAGGTCTATGGGGCAGATGTGCGGCCTGATCGCGTGGTGAAATTTTTGCTCTTCAACTCAGAATTCCCTCACAGCGTGCGCTTTTGCGTCCAGCAGATGCAGGACGCCCTGAGCAAAATTGCGATTGAAACCAGCCTGAATCGCAACAGCAAATTGCAGCGCTTGATTGGTCGCTTGAGCAGCGATCTGAGCTATGATGAACTGGACGATGTGCGCGAGAACTATCATGATTATCTGACGCACATCAATGAGGAATGCATCCAGATTCACAGCAGCATCTACGATACCTATATCTATCGCCAGATCGACGCGATGACGTAGTACTTCGCCAAACTGAGCATTAGGAATAAAGGATTATTGTCGTAGGGACACGGCCTGCTGTGTCCAAACGTTTGGACACAGCAGGCCGTGTCCCTACCGATTAATATCTCTGGGACATATTCCCTCTCAAAAATCCCCTGGATGGTTATAGACATCCACACGGTTTGCCTCTATCGTAGAGTCCATTGCGCTCCCTTAACAGGACAAGACCTCGATGTTTTACAACATCCGCCATGTGACCACCTTCCATTACGACACGGCCATCACTGAGAGTGTGATGGAACTGCATTTGCAACCGCGCAGCGATGACCGCCAGCGCTGCGTTCGCTTCCAGATTGCCATCAGCCCCAAAGCCGCGCTGAGTGTGACCCGCGATTATCTGGGCAACAGCATCCACAGCTTTGATATCCCTGGCCCGCATGAACAACTTGCCATCACCACCGAATCGATTGTTGAGATCAATGCGATCTCGCCGCTGCCCCCGACGCTACCTGCTGAGACATGGCAGCAGTATGCGGCGTTGAGTCACGATTTTGATCTCTACGATATGCTGATGCCGGGAAAATTCACCGTGAGCACATCGGCTCTTGCGACCTTTATGCAGGAGATGAACTTTTTGCAGCGGGATGATCCTCTCTCCCTGATCAAAGAGATCAATACCGCCATCTACAACGCCTTCGATTACGATCAAACCACAACCGATGTCGATTCAACTATCGATGATGCTCTGGCAGCGCGGCGCGGCGTGTGTCAGGATTATGCTCATATCATGATTACAGTGCTGCGGGAGTTGGGCATTCCCACACGCTACGTTAGCGGCTACCTGTTCCATCGCCAGAGTTCTGATCGCTCGGCGGTGGATGCGTCCCATGCATGGCTCGAAGCCTGGTTGCCTATGCTTGGCTGGATTGGCCTCGATCCGACCAACAATATCGTGTGTGAAGATCGTCATATCCGCGTGGCGATAGGCCGCGATTATGCCGATGTGCCGCCGACCAAAGGCGTCTTCAAGGGCGGGGCGGAGACGGAACTCAAGGTGGCGGTGCAGGTCAAGCGGCTTGAGAGTGTGCCGCATCAGGAGGAGACGCTGGTGTCGCCCTATGATTATTCTCTGGCAGTGCAGCATCAGCGGCGGCTGCACATTCAGCAGCAGCAGCAGTGAGATTTTCGCCCTGAAACAACAAAAACGGATGTTTTAAGGAAGAAATAGGGCGAGTCATGACTCGTCCCTACAAA